>CAZOTP010000005.1:0-29960 GCA_964582655.1 uncultured Pirellulales bacterium
GCCGACGCCCTCTCCACCGCCTTTATGATCATGCCCGAACAGCAAATCGATGCCTGTTGCCAGCGGGCAAAGGGAGTTCGAGCCATTGTCTTACCGATGCCAACCGAAAAACAAAAAACTCACCATTGCATTCGCTTTGGATTTTCTCCAGACAGGTAATAGGCATACCTTGCCGGCTTTAGGAAAAGAGATGAACCCAATGCCATATTCAATAAAAAATCTTAAGTATCTGTTATATAAGTAATTATAAATGTATAACCGTAAATCTCCGACTTTTCCTTTCCTTTTTCAGAAAGCCGGATATATTGTAATAGATCAGCTAGTACAATTAGGATGGCCCTCAATCCGATGGAAAATAGTATTGAGCATAAAATGACCGTAAAATTTCATACCATTGCATGGCAGGGGGGGCCGGATGGCTACGCTGAACTGATTGACCAGACTCTCCTGCCGGGGGAAGTCCGCATGCTTCCAGTCCGGGATGTTCGGACCATGTGGGATGCGATTCAGAGACTCCAGATCCGCGGAGCTCCTGCCATCGGAGTGGCAGCCGGTTATGGAGTAGTGCTGGGAATCCAGCCCCTCAGCGATATCGATAGGATAGATACAGCTCTCTCCAAAGTTCAGGAAGTATGCAATTATCTTTCGACCAGCCGGCCCACCGCCGTGAATCTGTTTTGGGCACTGGACCGCATGAAAAAGAAAGCCGAATCTGCCGGTTGTAAGACCACGGGAGAACTGAAAGAAATTCTATTAGCAGAAGCACAAGCGATTCATGAAGAAGATGCCGCCATGTGCCGGGCCATTGGCACAAACGGTGCAAAATTTATTCACGATGGCGCCAGAGCCTTAACCCACTGCAATGCGGGCGGACTGGCAACCTCGGAATACGGCACGGCGCTTGCCGTACTCTATGCCGCGAATGAACAGGGACGACAGTTCTCCGTTTTTGCCGATGAAACTCGCCCTTTATTACAGGGCGCCAGGCTGACCGCGTGGGAACTGCACCAGGCCCAGATCGATGTTACCGTAATCTGCGACAATATGGCCGGTCACCTGATGAGCCGGGGGAGCATCGATCTGGTCATTGTCGGCGCTGATCGAATCGCCGCCAATGGCGATGCCGCCAACAAGATTGGAACCTACAGCCTTGCCGTGCTGGCGGATGCCCACAAAATCCCCTTTTATATCGCCGCCCCTTCCAGCACCTTCGACTTGTCGATTCCCGATGGAACCCATATCCCCATCGAAGAACGGAAGCCGGAAGAAATCGCATGTCCCTGGGGGGTAAGAACCGTTCCCGAGGGAGTCAACGTGTATAATCCGGCGTTCGATGTAACCCCCCATACGCTGATTTCCGCGATTATTACCGAAAAAGGAGTCATTGAAAAACCCAACCGCAAAAGCATCTGGAATTATTTCTGACTTTTTCTGTTCCTGCGCTTTCCGGCTGGAATATAATAATTGAAAAATCCGTATGTCAGCAGCAAAGGCCAACGAGATGGAAGGGTACACGCCGTGAAGAAAAAAATTCTGATCGTCCTGATTATAATTCTGGGCATGGTAGTGCTGTTTGCTCTGGCCGGAATGGCAATTCAGGCGAAAATCAAACAGGCCGCCAACAAGGAAACTGAAGTTCGTCTGGAATCCCCCCAGCGGGGCGCTCTGGTCGAATTTATTACCGCGCCGGGAGTGGTCGAACCGAAGCGGAATGTCGAAATCAGCGCAAAAATCTCCGCCCGTGTCGTGGAAATTCCCGTCCAGGAAGGCGATACCGTGACCAAAGGAAACGCCTCCGCTCCGCCGACCGTGCTCATCCGGCTCGATTCCACCGATCTGGAAGCCCTTCTGCGATCCGCCAAGGCCAGACGCCAGGCCCAGGCCGCCCGCATCGAGGTCTCCCGCGCGGAAATCACGGGCAAGCGGGCGAATATCGAAGCCTGCAAAGCCCGCCTGGATCAATTACGACGAAAACTCGAACGCGAAAAAACCCTGCTTACCTCCCGCGATGTCAGCCAGTCCACCGTTGATGAAACCCAGAGCCTCTTCGATGAGCAGCAGGCCCAACTGACTATCGCTGAAAACAATCTGAAAACCTCCGAAATGAACCTGTTGGTCATGGAATACGAACTGGATGCCGCCGATGCCGATATCTCCCGCGCCCAGCAGGATTTGACCTATACCACTATTACTTCCCCCATGGACGGCATTGTGACGAAAATCAATGCCGAGGTCGGCGAGGTCGTCATGACCGGAACCATGAACAATCCAGGCACGGTCATCATGGAAATCGGCGATCTCTCGGAAATGCTCGTCGTGGCGCAAGTCGATCAGATGGATATCGCAAAAGTGAAGGTGGGCCAGAAAGCAAAAGTCGAATTCCAGGCCTGGGCGGATCGAATCTTCGAAGGCGTGGTCGAAAAAACCGCCCTGGCGCAGACGAATTCCATGAGCGCGAAATATTTTGAAGTCGAGGTGCTTCTGAAAAACGCCGACGGACGCGAAGTCCTCTCCGGCCTTTCCGGCGATGTAGACATCGAAACCGCCACCTATACCGATGTACTCAAAATCCCCAGCCAGGCGGTTCTCTCGCGGGAAGTGGATGAACTCCCCGTGGACATCCGAGAAAATCCCCTCGTGGACATCAAAAAGACATCTGCCTCCGTCGTCTATCGCTTCAAGGACGGCAAAGCTGTCGTCACACCTGTTAAAATCGGCGAAAGCGACACATCTCACACCATTATCAAAGAGGGGATTACCGAACAGGATAAAATTATCACCGGACCCTTTAAAATTCTCAAGACGCTCAAGCACGATCAGAACGTCAAAGACGAAAAGGAAAAAAAGAAGGTGGATCCCGGTACTCCCAAAGCAGCCCTTTCCGGCGATGAAGGCGAGAAAAAGTAAACCGCATGATGGACGGATCCCATGCTGATTGAGCTGAAAGATGTGCGAAAAATCTACAAGGTGGGTGTGGAGAAAATCCACGCGCTCAACGGCGTGGATCTGCAGATTCAGGAAAACGAATATGTTGCCGTCATGGGAGCATCCGGCTCCGGGAAAAGCACGCTGATGAA
Source organism: uncultured Pirellulales bacterium (assembly GCA_964582655.1). Taxonomy (GTDB): domain Bacteria; phylum Planctomycetota; class Phycisphaerae; order Sedimentisphaerales; family SM23-30; genus CAZOTP01. The sequence continues at coordinate 3,078 of CAZOTP010000005.1, forward strand.
TATCCTGGGCTGCCTCGACCGGTGCAGCGAAGGAAAATACCTGTTAAACGGCCGCGAAACCACGCGCCTCGGCGCCGGCGCCCTCTCCCGTGTCCGAAATGAGCAGATCGGATTTGTATTTCAGTCCTTCGAACTGCTTCCGCGTATGAACGCGCTGAAAAATGTGGAACTTCCCCTTCTCTACACCAGGCAGTGGGGATGGTGGAGCCGCCGAAAACGTGCCCAGGCCGCGCTCGAACGCGTCGGACTCAAAGGACGAATCAAGCATCGGCCCAACCAGCTTTCCGGCGGTGAAAAACAGCGAGTCGCCATCGCACGCGCCCTGGTGGGAAATCCCAGCCTTTTACTGGCGGATGAACCCACCGGGAACCTCGACAGCAAAACCAGCGAAGAAATCCTCGCCCTCTTTGATCGCCTTCATCAGGAAGGCCAGACCATCATCATGGTCACCCACGAAGAGGATGTCGCCCGGCATGCCAAACGAGTGATTCGAATGAAAGATGGCCAGATTTTGTCCGATATCAAACAAAGCGGGAGGACTGGCGCATGATGCGGATGCTGTGGATCCCCGTGCAGTTGCTGCTGCTCATGCTGCAAAGCGCTTGGCTGGCGCTGGGGCAGATCTGGGCCAATAAAACCCGCTCCGCCCTGACCACCATCGGCATCGTCATCGGGGTGGCCTCCGTAACCGCCGTCATCGCCGCGCTGTCCGGATTAAAAGCCAGTGTCCTGAAAGAATTTGAGAGTTTCGGCACCACAACCATTTTCGCAGGACCCGATCGCCCTCGCGAAGGCCGTTTCAAAAATATCCCCTGGCATAAATTGCAGTTTGAACCGGAAGATTTTGATGGAATTCTTGATTCCTGTCCCTCCCTGGAGATGATCACACCCGCCAGTTGGAATTCCCAGACCGTTCGGTTTGGCGAAAAATCCGTGGACGGCATGCTCATTCGAGGCGTCAACAGCAATTGGCATCAAATTGAAAAACGCTCGGTTGTCCAGGGAAGGCCTTTTTCCGCGATCGATGAAGAGCAGGGCTGGCAGGTTTGCCTCATCACCCCGGAAGTGCAGAAAGATCTCAAATTGGACAAAGACTGTCTCGGGCAGCAGATTCAGGTGGATGGACGCTCCTTTCAAATTGTGGGAGTCGTGGAAGAACGCGTCTCCCAGTTTGAAATGGGACGGAGTCAATCGGAAATATATGTCCCTTACCTGGCCACGTGGAAACTCTGGCGGGCCTATCCTATGCTGTTGGCCAAAAGCAGAACCCCGGAGCAGTCGGAAGATGCACGGGAGGAAATCCGGTTCTTCCTCCGAAAAATCAAACGCCTCAAACCTGAAGACCCGGATTTATTCGTCGTCCGCTCGGTCGAGCAGGCGTTGCAGGTAATCAACAAAATCATGCTGATTACCACCGCCATTTCAGGAGGGATCGTAGGAATCTCTTTGTTGGTGGGAGGGGTGGGAATCATGATCATCATGCTCGTTTCGGTCTCGGAACGCACACGCGAAATCGGACTGCGAAAAGCCGTCGGAGCCAGACCCTCCGCCATTTTGCTCCAATTTCTCGTCGAAGCCGTGATCCTCTGCTTTCTGGGCGGAATGATCGGCGTCCTGTGCGGAGAAATTTTAACGTCCGTGTTGACGGTGGTTCTAAATAAAATCCCCAATATGCAGCAGGTCAAAGCCTATATCCCGCTCTGGGCCATAGCTCTGTCATTCGGTTTTTCGGCGATTGTGGGTATCGTCTTCGGAATGTTCCCCGCGATCAAGGCCTCCCGGCTCGATCCCATCGAGGCCCTGCGCCATGAATAAAAAAGGAGAACATCGGCGGATGAAACGAATCACAAATCCAAAATGTACAATGCAGTGGCGGCGGCTCTCCCTTCTGCTCCTGCTCACCTGGCTGGGCAGTTGCGAGATGTTCGAGAAATATCCGTATGAGACGGTAAAGGTGCCGGCGGAGAAGGTGGAGCGGATTGAAAAACTGGATCTCGAAACCATGTCGATGCCGCCCGAGGAGGATGCTCAAAAAGAAACGCCGCCTGAAACCGAACCGCCCGCCCAGCGGGAACTCACCCTCGATGAATGCCGAGCGATGGCCCTGCAAAACAATCTGGATATGAAGGTCCAGCGGTATGTCACCCCGCAGGCCGAAGAGACCCTCAAACAGGCCGAAGCCGTCTTCGAACCCCTCGCGTTTTCCCAGATGAGCTTTGTCAAAACCGATACCCCCACCTCCTTAACCCTCGATTCCAGCAATCAGCAGTATTTCTATAATAACGCGGGCGTGAACATCCCCCTGCGAACCGGAGGCGAGCTGTCCGTGTCCCATCCCTTTAGCTGGACCGAGACGGATAATATCTTTTCCACCCTCCCCGAGTCCTATACAACCGATCTGGCGTTTTCCGCCAGCCAGCCCCTCCTCCGCGGTGCGGGCGTCCGGGCAAATACCCACCAAATCCGGATCGCCCATTACAACCAGCAGATTACCATGGCCCTGACAAAACTGGAGGTAACCCGCGTCCTCGCCGCGGTGGATAAAGCCTACTGGACTCTGTACGCCAGCCAGAAACTCCTCGAACTGCGTACCCTCGAACACGATCTGGCCGTAGCGCAGCTCGAACGCGCAAAACGCATGGTCAGCGTCGGGCAGGCTGCCGAAATCGAAATCCTCCGCGCCGAAGCCGCCGTCGCCGAACGCGCCGAAGGCATCATCCTCGCCCAGAATAACGTCGCGGACTGGCAGCGAAGCCTCAAGCGAATCCTCAACGAAGCCGGACTGGAAATGGATACCCCCACGCTTTTGATTCCCGCCACCAAACCCCATATCCGGCATTATTCCCTCGATAATCAGAAATTGCACGAATACGCGATGGCCAACCGCATGGAACTGCTCGAAATGGAGCTCCAAATCGCCTCCGATGTCAGCACCGTGGATTTCGAGAAAAACCGCATGCTGCCCTATCTGGCCCTGGATTACACCTATAACATCAACGCCTTGGGCGTAACGGCCCGCGATTCCTATGATCTGATGTGGCGAAACCGCTTCGCAGACCATCGCGCGGGACTCGTCCTGGAAGTGCCCCTGGGAAACAAAGCCGCCGTAAGCCGATGGCGGCAGGCCGTCCTCCGAAAACTCCAGGACCTCGCCACCAAAGAGCAGCGCGAAAGCAAAATCATTCAGGAAGTCCTCAGCGCCTCCGATGCCCTCGAAGCGAACTGGCAGCGTATCCTCGTCACCCAGAAAAGCGCCGAAGTCGCTGAACGCGCTCTCCATGGCGAGGAACGCCAGTTTGAACTGGGAATGCAGATTTCAACGGAGGTCCTGGACGCCCAGACCCGTTATACCGACGCCTTATGGACCAAAGTACGCGCCCTGGCGGACTACCAGCTCGCTCAGGTGGACCTCGCCTACGCCACCGGCTCACTCCTCTCCGCCGCGAATGTCCAATTCATGACCGAAGAAGAAAAACGCCGGGAAATCCAAAGCGAAAAATAATTTCCGGATAAGTTTGTTCCTCATCTCGACTCTGAACTCCATTTTATAGAATCCCTGTTGTTTCTCATGAAATTTCTGCGTCATTACTCGGATTGGTTCCAGTAGATATCCATCCCACAGTCCGTACACCGGAATCGCACTTCCAACGTATGTTGTTCGTGATCCCTCAGGAGCAGAGGATCGGCCGGCACAGTCTGGTTTTGCCCCGGGCAGATTCCGAGCTGACGGCGGATACAGTATTTGGTTTTCATAACCAGCTTGCCGGACATATCCAGGCCGGATTCGGCGGCTGGGGTGATGCTGGTTACGCCATGGCGTTGATAAAACTGGCGGGCCTTTTCGTTGAGCACATTTCCCATGTAATCAAGGGTGTTTTGGGGATAGGGCACATCGTTTTTTTGAACGCTTCCAGTGCGCAGGAGGCGTTTGGAATCGCGCTGACGGATCATGGCTTCGACCAGATCCCGCTTGAGCCGGTTGAGAACGGATACCGGGAAAAAGTAAATTCGGGGAAGATCGAGGCGAATTTCATTGCAGGTGAAATCGGTGCCGCCCAGTCTGGCAAGCTGACGGAGAATGGTTTGCCGGGCTTCTTCAGTCTTTTGGGCAGGTTCTTTTTTGTGTGGGATTTCGACCGTTGCACAGGCACCGTCTTCATCGGTTCCCTCAAGTGCAACACCTGCGGGAGTTTCATAGAACCGCAAGCGAAGAAGGATTTTTCGTTCGGCGGGTACCGGGGACAGGCCGGCCTCAAACCGGTGATTGTAATTTCGGTATATGCCCAGGCCAGCAACGATGCCTTGGATGTCCTGAGGGTAGATTTTTCCCGCCTGGACCTGATTGATTCGCGTTCCCTGCAAGGCTTGTTTGGAATCAAAAAAGCAGATGCCGTCGGCATTGTGCAGATCGGTTTCGGTATCCATTTCGAAATACGAAGGTGTCACATTTTTCACTTTTCCGATGTACTCGCCCATCGATTTGGGAGAGTCGATCGAACCCATCTTTTGCGGCGGGCGAATGAGGCCAAAATCGGTAAAGCCGCGGTTAAACGTTTTGGCGAGGTTTGGTGTGAAATGCAGTTGAATGGACCCAGAGGAGGATTTTCGCAATTGTTTTGAGGGGAGGATTTCGTCCAGCTTATTGCGGTACCAGGCGGTGACATTGGCGACGTAGCCGGGGTCTTTGAGTCGGCCCTCAATTTTGAAGGAGGTCACGCCCGCATCGAGGAGGTCTTGGAGTAATTCGGACAGGTTCAGATCCTTCAGCGAGAGGAGGTATCGATCCCGGCAAAGGATTTTCCCCTGCGTATCCGCCAGCGAATAGAGTTTTCGGCAGGGCTGGGCGCACTGGCCCCGATTTCCGCTTCGGCCTCCCAAAGCATAGCTCATATAACATTGACCGCTGACCCCGACACAGAGCGCCCCGTGAATGAAGCATTCCAGCTCGACGGAAGTCTGCCGGCGAATCCGGCGGATCTGGTCGAGGGTTAATTCCCGGGCCAGAATTACACGTGAAAAACCAACATCTTGCAGGAATTTGACCTTTTCGGGGGTCGAATTGTGCATTTGGGTGCTGGCGATCAGGGGGACGGGTGGAAGGTCCAGTTCCAACAAGCCCGTATCCTGAATGATGATGCCATCGATTGCCATATCATAGAGATCGCGGATGAGCCGGAGGGCTTCTTCGAGTTCCTCGTCGAATAGAAGGGTATTGATCGCGGCGTACACACGTGCGTAATAGCGATGGGCCAAAGAGATCAGTGTTTCGATGTCCTCGAGGGAGTTTCCGGCGGCCTGCCGGGCACTGAACCGCGAAGGGCCGATATAGACAGCGTCCGCGCCGCAGCGAAGAGCGGCGATCCCCGTTTCCAAATCCCGGGCGGGGGATAATAATTCCACATTTTGTCCGGCGCTCATCGATTACAGACACCTGGATAGCGTTTTTCAGTTCCTGTTAGACTAAACCAGAAGATTCTGACGGATTTCGAAAAAATTGCCACGAAATTTCCAATACTCGTCAAAATGGAAAGGCGGCAGTGAGATAGACATAACATGTTAATTATCATATTGTTATGAAAATATAATGGGATCACTTTATCCCTCGTTAGCCGGGATGTATCGTCATTTTGGGGCGGGTCTCCAACCGTTTGCTATATGCTGTTATATATTAACAACTCCTTTATATGAAAGCAGTTACAGGTATCTATGATAGATTTTTTCTTTCTCTATCCATGAAGAGACACAAGAAAAAGACATTATTTTTCTTGCAGTTCAAAAAAATTTTCCTAAACTGACAGGACTTTCGTTTCATGGACTATATATGAACCTATAGAACAACATTTAAGTGTTGGAGAGGTAAATGATTAAGGTTAAAGCCAGAGGCACCGAGTCGATTCACCAGATGATGAAGCGGTTCAAGAAGATGTGCGAAAAAGAAGGCCTGATCAAGGATATCAAGCGGGTGAGCTACTACGAGAAGCCTTCCGAGAAACGCCGTCGCCGTCAGCGCAAAACGGGCCGCGTCGGGATGTAATCCGCTGCAGCATCGATATCGCTTCCTTCCATGACTGATTTTTAACTCGCCGATCCCGTGGAGATCGGCGGTTTCCTATACGGAGAAAAATTCCCAGGCAAAATAGAGGATCGGGTATTCCGGGGGTCGGCAAGATGCCGTACCAAGGCCGCATGGAAGCGAACAACGAAGATTTCCCACTCCGAACGTAAAATTATATTTGTGACGGGTAGAGTCCCCCTAAGCAGGATTCAACCCCCCTATACAGGAAAGGAGACAGTCGTGTCCAGGTTGAGTGTCAGAACGAACAGGAAGGCGGGATGGTTGTGGTTTGCACTGGTGTTGCTTTGCCTCGGAATCACTGTTGCGCAGGCGCAGACAGTAGCTCCAAGCGCACCGTCGATGGAAGAAAAACACGCCGAAGCGGTGGTAACTTCTCTGAGTCAGATTCCGGTCATCTGGTGGTTTGCCCCCGCGATGGCTCTATTGGCCCTTGTTTATGCCTGGAAGTTTTATAAGGAAGTGAAAAATGCCAATCCCGGCGACGCGAATATGCAGGAAATTGCCGGTTACGTCACCGATGGAGCAATGGCGTATCTAAAACGCCAGTATAAAGTGGTGGCGGTGTTCTTCGTGGCCGTATCGATCTGCCTGGCGGTGATGGCGTTTGTATTCCATGTGCAGCATGAAATCGTATTTGTCGCGTTTTTGACGGGCGGATTCTTTTCCGGTCTTTGCGGCTGGTTTGGGATGAAGACAGCGACGCTGGCGAGCAATCGTACCGCCCAGGGCGCCAAAGAAAGCCTGAACCGCGGGTTGCAGGTGGCGTTCCGGGCCGGAGCCGTAATGGGCTTGGTGGTGGTGGGATTCGGCCTTCTGGATATCTGCGGGTGGTTCCTGGGATTGAATTATTTCACCAATATGAGTCTGATTGAAATCACGGTGGTGATGCTGACGTTCGGGATGGGTGCCAGCAGCCAGGCGCTATTTGCCCGTGTGGGCGGCGGAATTTACACCAAAGCGGCGGATGTTGGGGCGGACCTGGTGGGGAAAGTGGAAGCCGGGATTCCGGAAGACGATCCACGAAATCCGGCGACCATCGCGGATAATGTCGGTGATAACGTGGGCGATGTGGCAGGGATGGGCGCGGATCTGTATGAAAGTTATTGCGGATCGATTCTTGCGACGGCGGCTCTGGGCGTTTCGGCGGCGGTGTCGATCGGTCTGGACAAGACGGACAGCCTGAAAATGCTGATTGCCCCGATGATTTTAGCGGCGGTCGGGATTCTGCTGTCCATCGTCGGAATTTACATGGTTCGCACAAAGGAAGGCGCCAGCATGAAGGAACTCATGGGCGCTCTGATGCGGGGGATCATGGGATCGAGCATCCTGATTGTGATTGCTGCGGCGGGCGTGTGTTATCTGCTTCTGAACGGTATTCCGAATGTGAGCTGGCTGGGCATGTGGGGTTCGATCTGCGTGGGTATGTTCGCCGGACTGTTGATCGGAAAAGCGACGGAAATTTATACCAGCTATGATTATAAACCCACCCAACACGTTTCGGCGAATGCGGAAACGGGCCCGGCGACCGTGATTATCGCGGGAATCGCCGAAGGGATGAAATCCACATGGATATCGCTGGCAACGGTTATCGTAGGCATTATTCTGGCGTATATGTTTGCCGGCGGCGGCGGGAACACGCTGCTGGGATTGTACGGTGTAGGGATTGCCTCGGTATCGATGCTGGCAACGCTGGGCATTACGCTGGCAACGGATGCGTATGGTCCGATCGCTGACAACGCCGGCGGAAATGCGGAAATGACTCATCAGGATCCTTCGGTTCGAAAGAAAACCGATTCGCTGGATTCACTGGGCAACACGACCGCGGCGATGGGCAAGGGGTTTGCCATCGGTTCGGCGGCGCTGACGGCGCTGGCTCTGCTGGCGGCATATGTGGAAGAGATTCGAATCGGTCTGGTCCGGGAAGCGGAAGCGGTTGTGGTCAAGAATAATATTACCCTGAATGACGGAGCGGTTTATCACATTCGGGCGGGCAAACTGGTGACCAGGAAGAATGGACAGATTGTTCCGCTGATGGCGTTGGCGGATGAAGCCACGATCAAGGATCTCCACTCCTGCTGCGGCATGACGGATGGCGCCCGGGCGTTGGAAGTGGCCGGCAGTCCGGGGCATTACACCGTAACCGTCCCTGTGAACGGTCAGACGAAGTCCTTTTTGGCGGTGAATGCCAAGAAAGCCACGCTGCGGGAATACATGGATTATTACGCGGTGAATCTGATGAATCCGAAGGTTCTGTGCGGTCTGTTCGCCGGCGTTCTGCTGGTGTTCCTGTTCAGCGCCTTGACGATGAAGGCCGTGGGCCGGGCGGCGATGGCGATGGTGAAGGAAGTACGCCGACAGTTCAAGGAGATTCCGGGGATTCTGGAAGGCAAAGGCAAGCCGGAATACGCCAAATGCGTAGCGATCTCGACGGCCGGTGCGCAGCGGGAAATGATTCTGCCTTCACTGCTGGCGCTGATCGTTCCGATTGCGGTGGGCATGTTCCTGGATGTGGCAGGGGTGTTGGGTCTTCTGGCCGGAGGACTGGCGTGCGGATTCGCGATGGCGATTTTCATGGCGAATGCCGGCGGGTCGTGGGACAACGCCAAGAAGTACATTGAAACCGGACAGTATGGCGGAAAAGGCTCTGTTGCTCACAAAGCGGCGGTCGTGGGCGACACGGTCGGGGATCCGTTTAAGGATACCTGCGGGCCCAGCCTGAATATTCTGATCAAACTGATGAGCATGGTCTCCGTCGTTTTCGCGGGCCTGATTGTGAAATTTGCTCCGATAATTGCCGAGTATCTGCATCTGGGATAACCGGTTCGTTTGAAACGAGCGAAAAAACCTTTTTGAGAAGGCTGAAAACCGGTCTGGATTGCACCAGACCGGTTTTTTCTGTTTCCGGAGCGAGCGGTTCTGCTGCTTTGCGTGCTGGAAAAACCCGGAAAAAGAGAGATTTGGAACCGGTTTCGGGCCGATAGTAAAGATAACATGGAACTGGTTAATTACCAGCAGGATACGCCTGTTTTTCAGGTTCCGATAACACGGCCGGGAACGGGAATATCTGCTTGAACCTCGGCGCCGGGACGACTAGAATATACCGAGGTTTTTAACATACTGGAGAGAACGATGTTTGAACGGTTTACAGATCGTGCACGGAAGGTGATGGCTCTGGCGAACCAGGAAGCCCAGCGGTTTAACCATGAGTGGATCGGGACGGAGCATATCCTTCTGGGGCTGGTGAAAGAGGGTAGCGGCGTGGGTGCCAACGTGCTGAAGAACCTGGAAGTGGATCTTCGGAAGGTCCGGCTGGAGGTGGAAAAGCTGGTCAAGAGCGGCCCGGACATGGTGACGATGGGCAAGCTTCCCCAGACCCCCCGCGCGAAAAAGGTGATCGAATACGCGATCGAAGAAGCCCGTTCTCTCAATCACAATTACGTGGGCACGGAGCATCTTCTGCTGGGGCTGCTGCGGGAACATGACGGGGGTGCAGCCCAGGTGCTCATGAATCTCGGGTAGAAACTCGAAGAAGTGCGAGAGGAAGTTCTGAATCTCCTGGGAGCGGGGATGGAAACCGAGGAAATCAACGGCGCCAACGGTCCCAATCGCGCGGCGGCTCCGGGTCAAAACAAGGCGGTCAAAAGCAAGACGCCCGCCTTGGACAGTTTCGGGCGGGATCTGACCGAGCTGGCGATGCAAAACCAGTTGGACCCCGTTATTGGGCGGGCCAACGAAATCGAACGGATTGTGCAGGTTCTCTGCCGCCGCACGAAAAACAATCCGGTACTGCTGGGGGAAGCGGGGGTGGGAAAAACGGCGATTGTGGAAGGGCTTGCCCAGAAGATTATCAACAAGGAAGTTCCGGAGCTGCTGGCCGGAAAACGAATTGTCGTGCTGGACCTGGCGATGATGGTCGCGGGCACGAAATACCGCGGACAGTTCGAGGAGCGCATCAAAGCGGTTATGAACGAAGTGCGCCGGGCCAAGAATGTCATTCTCTTTATTGACGAACTGCATACTCTCGTCGGCGCCGGCGGCGCGGAGGGCGCGATTGACGCATCAAATGTGCTGAAGCCGGCACTGTCTCGCGGTGAAATCCAGTGCATCGGGGCGACAACTCTGGATGAATACCGGAAATACATCGAAAAGGACAGCGCGCTGGAGCGACGGTTCCAGACGATTATCGTGGATCCGCCCAACAAGCAGGAGACACTGTCGATTTTGAAAGGTCTGCGGGACCGGTACGAGGCGCATCACCGGGTACGAATGCTGGATGAGGCCTTGACGGCGGCGGTGGAGCTGTCGAGCCGTTATATCACGGGTCGGTGTCTGCCGGACAAGGCGATTGACGTGATCGATGAAGCCGGGGCACGCGTAAGACTGAAAAGCATGACCAAACCGCCGGATCTGACGGATCTGGAAAAGGATATCGAACGGCTTCAGATTGAAAAGGACGAGGCTGTGAAAAACGCCGATTACGAACGGGCGGCGGACCTGCGCGATGAAGCGCAGCGGCTGCTTCAGAAAAAGAACGAGATGCAGCAGAAGTGGCGCGAACAGGCCAACGAGGTAGACGGGGTGGTGGATGAAGAAGTGATCGCGGAAGTGGTCAGCAAAATTACGGGTGTGCCTCTAACCCGCCTGGAGAAGGAGGAAGCGGCCCGGCTGCTGGAACTGGAATCCGAGCTGCATAAGCGGGTGGTGAGCCAGGATGAAGCGATTATCAAGGTTGCCAAAAGTGTTCGCCGCAGCCGCAGTGGGCTGAAAGATCCGAATCGCCCGATGGGCAGCTTTATTTTTATCGGACCTTCCGGCGTCGGGAAGACCCTTCTGGCCCGGGCGCTGGCGGAATTCATGTTCGGCGACGAGGATGCCTTGATCCAGATCGATATGAGCGAGTACATGGAAAAGCACAATGTCTCGCGTCTGATCGGGGCCCCTCCGGGATATGTGGGATATGAGGAAGGGGGGCAGCTGACGGAGCAGATTCGACGGCGGCCTTATGCGGTTCTCCTGCTGGACGAAATCGAGAAGGCGCATACCGATGTGTTCAACATGCTTCTGCAGATCATGGAAGAAGGCCGGCTGACGGACAGTTTCGGCCGACACGTGGATTTCCGCAACACCATCCTGATTATGACCAGCAACATTGGTGCGGAACTGATCAAAAATCAGAGCGGGTTCGGGTTTGGTAAGCGGACTCCCGAAGCCAATTATGAAAAAATGAAGGATATGCTGCAGAAAGAGGTGGACCGCTTTTTCCGTCCGGAATTTCTCAACCGTCTGGACGATCTGATTGTATTCAAACCTCTGACCCGCGAGAATTTGCAGACGATTGTGGATTATGAGCTTCGCAAGGTCTTTTCTCGCATGACCGACCAGGGGCTGACCCTGGATGTGAACGCTGAAGCGAAGGAATTTCTCATTAACAAGGGCTACGATCCGGAATATGGTGCCCGGCCTCTGCGACGGGCGATCGAGCGATATGTGGAAGACCCGCTCAGCGAAAGCATCCTCCGCGGCGAGTTCCGGGGCATGAAGAACATCGTTGTGTCCGTCAAGGATGAGCATCTCTATTTCCAGGGAACCGAAACTCTCGTATCTGCAAATCCAGACGACAAGAATACTCCCGCCGCAATTTCGCATTCGACCTGACAAATACGATATAACAAAAGTCAAAGCCGAATCCGCCCTTACGGTTCGGCTTTTTTCTTGCGCGAATCGCCATCGACTTTTTGGCATTTCAGCCGGAATCCATCCTTTGTATCTCGTACATCCGCTTGCTGAATGGTTTTTGTCCGTGATCGGAATATTCGCTATAAACGGAATAAACCGAACAGGTTATTTTCCTTTTCCCTATCCTCACAATTTTTCCCGCATCCGGATTTGCTTCCCTGTGTATTGAATTTTACAATTCAATTGAATTCATGGTAAATCATGGATTCACGTGTTTATTCTGCCCTGGATCGGGGCCCCGGCCTGGCTGCCTCCTACAGGCTGGGGCCCCACATTCTTTCGGTACTCCCACCTGTTTTTTCCCTGTCGATATAACAATTTGGTTGACAAATCCCCAAAAGGAGTTATAATACAATGAGGTTTGAAAATGAGTCAATATTCGAACATTCTGTCCGTCGTGGAAGAAACCAAAACAGCATGCGAGGCTTGTTGTGCTGCGCCGGTATGGTTTTTTTCAAGGAATATGTTATTTTAGATTCATCGCCTGACAGACGGCTGAATCTAAAATAACATATTCCTTGAAAAAAGCCGCTGTCGGGTGAACCTGGCCGCGGCTTTTTTCGTATCCGCTTTCGACAGGAGCAAATGGATTTTATACTTTTCTCGCAGGAGGTCAACATGCAGCTTCTAAATCGAAATGACAAACGAAATCAGCGACGATTACTGCAGGCACGGAGCGAAGCGGAGCAGTCCATTTTTGAGCTGCACCATCCCGCGGCGGCTCCGAATCTGGAACCCATTCGCTCGGATTACAAACGAAATACATCCCAAGCCGGAGTTTATTCAAAGCCCTCCGCAGCTCACGTATATTAACATTATAAACGGCGGACAGTTATGCTTGCCCGTCCAGGTTCCGCCGCTGGGTTTTAAGCTGGCTGCGACGTTTTTTTTCACGCAAGCGTCGAGTGCGCGACCCGGCTGTGGGGCGGGTGGGCCGGCGCCGTTTCGGTGGATTCATGGCCTGGCGAATCAGGGTATGAAGTTTATCGAGGCAGTTCTGTTTGTTCTGATTCTGATGACGGGATGTTTCCGACTCCAGAATCAGATGGCCTTCTTCGTTTATCCGTCCGTGCGCTGCCTGATAGATCCTGTGTTTCACCTCCGAAGGCAACTGCCGGCATCCCCACAAATCAAACCGCAAGCGGACTTTGCTGCTTGTCTTATTGACTTTCTGCCCTCCGGGCCCGCTGGAACGGACGTATTCCCAGTCCAGCCAGCAAGGGGTAATGACAATTTCTCTGTTTTCCTGTTTATTCACGAGGGCAGCACCCCGGCAGATTTTCAATAAGTACCGCACGACAGGGTGCGCCATCGGAATCCTTGAGTTTCAACGGTCCGCAGGCCAAAAAATACCATCCCTGTTCGACAGAGGCAAGATGGATTCCTTCCAGAATGGTTATATCCTTTTCCAGAAGGATATGATGAGCGGGCTTGGATGGCTCACCCGATTTGTCGATGCTGAGATAATCAATCCCCACCAAAAGAAGCCTGCGATCAACTAGAAACTGGGCAGCGTCAGCATCCACATAAACAAAATTCCTGTTAAATGAGACACCCGGGCGGTCAGGAAATACATTGGAGTTGTCGGTTTTCAGCAAGAGTCTCTGAACATGTGGAGGGAGAGCGTTTTTCAGAATCTCTGCCGTAACAGCCGAATGCCCCCGAGCGTCAAGCACATAGGCAGGGCCATAAACATGCTCCAGCGGGATTCGATGAATTCCCATTCCGTCGGGGAAATAATGACCTGCGGCGTCCAGATGGGTTCCGGTATGGGCGGACATTTCGATCACGGAGACATTCGAGGAGTCCCCCGCGTTCATATCTCGTTGTAAATACCGATGATATGGAACATCCTTGGGATAGCACAGCATCCCCTCCTGCAGGATCATCGATATATCGTGAAACACCAGAAGCTTTTCCATAACCGAATTGTAAACTATATGTCCTAAATGTCAATTCGGGTAAACTGACTTTATTCGTGCAATAACAGTCCTGTTGTGGTATAATCCGTTCCATGAGGGCAGAATACTGTCAAGTGACGGAAACACGGAGGAACGGACGGGTGTTCCGCGGGATGATTTCCACACTCGTTGTTCTATTGCCGGCTATTTTGTCTTCTTTTTCCTCCGTTTCCGCACAGACCGTTCAGCCAATCTGTCTTGATGTTCTTGGAATTCGGGATTTAATCCGGTCTCATCCCGATCTGGATGGCCGGACGGTCTTTGGCGGGATGGTGGAACTCAATCAGGAGAATCGCTCTGATCCGAATGGATATTCGTTTCTTCCGAATTTTTCCCATCGATGTCTGTCTCATGTGAACTGGCGAAATGTTTATTCTTACGATTCCGATCAACCCATTCAATATTCCTCACATGCCAGCATGATTGCCGGCGTTCTCTGCGGACTGGATGAGGGATGCCGATTCGATTCAGTCGGGGAATTCAATTACCGAGGGATTGTTCCGAGGCTTTCACTGAATATATATGAAGCCAACTGGTTTGTGTACCGCCGCATTTTTTCATTCGACAACACTCCGCTGCTGGAAGATATTCTCACCATCAGCTGGGGAACCGATGCCGATGATATGCTGACCAACTGGTGGCAGCGAGGCATTGACGCTCTCGCCGAACGCGAAAATTGCATCATCGTTGCCAGCTGCGGCAACGGTATGCGGGAATTTCCGACCATCAGCAAGCCTTCCGGCGGCTTTAATGTCATCAGTGTCGGAACAGCGCAGGGCCTGGGGGGATTTCCCAGATCCATGCAATATCTCGCACGGCCTGCAGGCCTGTGCAGCACCGCCGGCCCCACAGCGGATGGCCGCGCCAAACCAGATCTGATTGCCCCCGGCGTGATCCTCGGTCCCAGCGCCTTGTCATGCACGGGGTACTGCCGCACAGAATCCCCCCGGGGTTCCAGCAGTTTCGCCGCTCCGCAGGTTGCCGGAATTGCCGCTCTTCTTCTGGACGCCGCCCGGAAAAAAGGCATTGCCGGAGCGGAAGATGCGCGTCTTATCAAAGCGATCCTGCTCAACGGCGCCAACAAACTGGCCGGATGGCACAAAGGTTTCTGCGAGGAGACCGACGATCATCATGCTCCGCTCGATTATGAGCAGGGGGCGGGTCTGGTAAACGCCATCAATTCATATAATCTGTTGATGGCTGGAAACTATCAGGATACCGGCTCACAGGAAAACCGAGGATGGGATCTTTGTACTCCCCGGCAAAATCGGGACGGAGAGGACTTCCGAAAACTATATATTCTTCCTCATAGTGTTCCCGCCGGGGGAGTCCTCAAAGCGACACTGACCTGGTTTCAGCCCTATCGGAAGGACAACACATATACTCCGCTGCACCCTGTCGATTATCGACTGGAACTTTGGTCCCTCAACGAGCGGGAACTACCGGATGCATTGCTGGATTATTCCGACAGTCTCGTGGATAACCTGGAGCATCTGGCAGTAATTCTCCCCGCCTCTCTGCGAGTAGCTTTGATCGTGCAGGGAAAAACTCCTTTTGAATCCCATACCGATGCTTCCTATGCTCTGGCGTGGTCAGCACTTGACGATTCCTTCGAAGGAGACTGCTCTCTCGCGGATGTCAATATGGACGGCATTGTAAACGCACGGGATATCCGACAAATTCTCAACGCCTGGTTTATGAATTCTCTTTCCCCGGCTTCGCCGAAGAATCCGCTGAACCTTCGCCTTTCGGAAGACCTGAATTTTGACCGTCGTGTTGATGCCCTGGATGTGAATATTCTTTCCTCCCATCTTGGATATCAGTCCCTCTGGTATGGGCCATCGCCAGAAGAGCTTCCCTGAGTTTCTGGATCAGGCATGAATCAGGCGTTCTTCGGTAATCAAACGCAGTTTGTTCAGGGCTTTGTTCTGAATTTGTCGTATCCGTTCCTTGGATAATCCCAGCCGTTTGCCGACCTGCTGCAATGTCAAGGGGGCTGCCGCGCTGTTATTCAAAGAGAACCGCATCGCAACCACCGACTGCTCGGTACCGGAAAGGTCCGCCAGATTTTTACGGTATATCGCCCGAATTTCTTCGATCATATCATTCTGCAGCTCATCACGGATTCGCTCCAGTTTGTCATCTTTTTCCATCGTCGTATCCAGTTGAAGCGGAAACACGCTCCGGTACCGATAGCTCCTTTTCGCCGCGCGCGAAAATCCGCGCAGGATGGCCCGGCAGGCATAGGTGCTGAATTTAAATCCCCGGCAGCAGTCGTATTTATCCGTTGCGCGAAGCAGCGCTACGCTTCCCTCACTGATTAAATCTGTAATTTCCACCCCGATGTAATGCGTATTTTTCACCATCGCCAGGACCAGCCCCATATTGGCCGAAATGATGACGCCCCGGATTTTCATCTGTCGATCATGGAGAGAAAGGAGATCTTTGAGTTCTCTGGCCGTTGCCGTTCGATTTTTGAGTATCGTCCGCCGAATCTGATTCATCCGGTATCGCGTATAGTTCAATTGCAAAAAAAGCGTTCGCGATTCATCTTCCGTCAGCGGAATGCCATTGATTGCCATAACCTTTTGTGACATAACAGTTTTCATCTCTCGATGTTTTTGAAACCACGGATGAGGCATATATCCGATAGGCCGGGAGAGCAGGTTTTGAATCAGGGAAATCTGAGATTCGGAGAATCCCACCCGACGGATGATCGAAATTTTTTGATCCGAGAACGCGCCTTTCACCAGTTTCATGATCTGTTTTCTCCCCATGTATAAAATGAGTTTTCGTTTCCTGCATTCCCTGCCAATGTGGCATCCGGTAAGAATTATTTTGCGGATTTTGCTTGGGAACTCAAACTGGATTTTATCTTTCGCTTCTCTAACCTACCTCAGAACGTCCGCAAATGCAATCATAAAATGTATGATTTCTTGCGATGAAATCTGCTAGTGGAAAGGGTACGGTCTGCTGTCTGCTCTAAGTTGCTGTCCCTATTAGATTTCCAGCGAAGTAATCCCTTCCTTGATGGCGTACTTCGTTAATTCCGCGATGCTGTGAAGACCGAGTTTTTCCATGATCTGGCGCCGGTGCGTTTCCACCGTGCTGATACTTACGTGCAGTTGGATGGCGATTTGCTTGGTTGAATTTCCCTCTGCCAGGAGCTGCAGCACCTCCCGCTCCCGACCCGTTAACTCTGTTCGAGGATGCGAGCTGGATCGGGACGGTTCATTCACCAGCTCTTCCACAACCACGTTCGAAATGGTGGGGCTCAAATAAATTTGATTATTCTTCACCGTGTTAATGGCGTTGGTCATCTCCTTGAACGCGCAGTTTTTCAGCAGATATCCCGATGCCCCCGCCTTCAGCATCGTGATAACGTATCGCTTATCCGAATGCATCGAAAGGGCCAGCACCTTCACCTGGGGCATTTCCGATGTAATCTGCCGAGTTGCCTCCACGCCGTTCAGTCCCGCCATGCCGATATCCATAATGACGATATCCGGAACTAGTTCCTTCGTTCGTTCAATTGCCTCTCGGCCGTCCGAAGCCTCCGCAATCACCTCGAAACCCGGCTGTTTTTCCAGCAGAGACCGCAATCCTGTCCGGATAATGTTGTGGTCGTCAACCAAAATAATGCGAATGCTCATGATGCCTCCTTGTCCGAATACTCCGTTATCAGGGGGATGCTCATCGTGATGCGAGTTCCTCGGCTCGGCTCCGAATCAATCTGAAACTGCCCGCCCAGATAAAACAGTCTCTCCCGGATATGAAACAATCCAAATCCCCCTTTTTTATTAATGCGTTTATGAAAGTCCGCCGGATCGAATCCGCACCCGTTATCCTCCACGCTGACCAGCAGCGTATTCTCATTCTGATCGATGGAAACCTGCGCCCGGTCTGTTTTTGCATGCTTGACGATATTGAGCAGCAGTTCCCGCACGGCCCGGAACAGGACTACTCGAAGATCCGATGGGATCGGCAGGGGATTTTGCCGGTAATCATGAAGCGAACAACGGATTCCATAATGTTCCCCCATGTTCTCCAGAAGCCATTCCACCGCCGCTTCCAAACCCAGTTCATGCAGCATCGGGGGGCTGAGTTCAAACGTCAGGGAATGAACATCCTTGATGGTCTGTTCCACCAGCGATTCGATTTCATTCAATTCCGAAGCGATGGTTTCTGCACGAATGTCGTCGCGCAGCGATTCCAGCTTGATCTGGGTCAGCACCATCGTCTGTCCGATGCTGTCGTGCAGGTCGGCGGCGATTTGGCGCCGCTCCCGCTCTTCAATAAAGGAAAGCTGCGACGCCAGCATTTGCAGCTGTTTCTGGTACGCCAGGAGTTGCTCCTGAAACCGTTTCTGCTGGGTAATGTCCCGGACCACCAGCAGCCGAATGGATTTTCCCGCCGGATCCTGCGTCAGCACCCCATCCAGCAGAACGTCGATCAACTCCCCGTTTTTTTTTCTGAATCGGCATCCCAGATCCCGAATGATTTTATCCCGAAGACACATGCTCTGAATTCGGCTTTCCATGGTTTGTTGAAATTCCGGCGCCAGCACAACATCCATGTTTTTCCCCAAAACTTCCTCGCCGGTATATCCAGTTTCTTCCAGCCACTTGTTGTTCACATCGCAAATAAGCAGGTCCGAATTCAGGGAGAACATCATTACCGGCGAATTATCATGGATATGCCGGAATTTCGCCTCGCTTTCCCGAAGGGTCAGCTCCACCTGTTCCCGCTCGCGAATTCCCTTCAGAAGAAGCCGGTTCGACATCTCCAGTTGATGGGTGCGTTGGATAATTCGTTCTTCCAGTTCATTGTGCGCCTGGCGAAGTCGGATTTCCGCCTGCCGTTTTCCCAGCGCCAGACCGATACTTGCCGCGATGCCTTCAAAAAAATGAATCATCTCCTCATTAAACTGGTCTGCCCGCGTGTCATTGATCTGCAATAAACCAATAACCATGTTGTCCGATCGAAGCGGGATCAGGGCCATCGATTCATACCCGAATTGACAGCAGTGATTCATGGCGAAGGGCAAGCCATAATGTTCTGTAATGACCGGAGCCAGTACTTTTATATTGTTTGTCCAGAAACTCCCGGCCGAGGTAATAAAAGGGAGACTCGGATGGATTTTTTCCTCCAATAGAAGATCGCATAAACAGCTTCGGTTCTCGTCCGAACCGTCTTCCCCCGCTGTCTGGTCTGTTGTACCTCCAGGATGGGAATGACTTTCCAGTTCCAGAAATTGTTCCGGAAATCCCTCTGTTGCGTAATATAAAAGGTCCTTATCCTGTTTCAGGCGAATTGCGATTGCCGAATAACTGGTGGCCTGCTTCATCAGCCGGATACTATCCTGCAGGATCGGTCGGATATCCCCGCTGTGATTCAGACGCTCCAGAATCTGGCCCAGGAGCACCTGCTTCTTTTCCGCCAGCGCCAGCTTTCTATGCTGCTCCAGTTGCCGAAGCACCCGCCGGACCACGGAAGGAAGGATATCCCCCAGAGCGGTATCTTTGATGATGTAATCCTTTGCCCCGCCTTTAACCATATCCGCAGCCAGGCGTTCATCTCCCCGGCCGGAAATGATAATGTAAGGCAGCGACCGATCCTTTACGCTTAATTCCTCCAGAAGCTGATTGCCCGTCATATCTGGCAGAAAATAATCCAGCAGGAGAAGATCGACCTTTTTCCCATCCAGCAGGTCTATCGCTTCGCGCCCCGACGACGCGCCGAGCGTCCCAAATCCCTGACGTTTCAGACACCGCTGCATCAGTTCCAGTACTCCCAGGTCATCGTCCACAATCAGGATGGTAAATGCCTCGGGATTATAAACCATGAAGAATCCTCGTCACTCCGTATGAACTTGTAATATATTATTAATCATTGTCAGTGCGTCTCAAAAAAGCAAACCGGATTGAAATTTTATGTGAATTTGAAGCTGTTTCCTGGAATGGAGGAATTTCTACTCGAGCCTAGCTCCAGTGTACCTCATTTACCCCACGATTTCAAGACCATCTGAACTTCCACCGGAACGGTCCAAATTCTGAAAAATCGAGTCCGATTTTCTTCCTAATCAAGCATTTTGACCCTGCCATGAGATCATTAATCGCTGGAAGGCCCAGAATTTACCTTTCATTTTCTCCATTTTAACAGACGGGTTTGAAAACCATATCTTGACAAGCGGGGAAAAATCCGAAAAATGCACATAACTCATTACTAACCCGGATGTAATGGCATAAGAACTTTTACAATAGAAGGATATGAAACGTATGCATTCAATTACTCCCTGCCGTCCACGCTGGAAATCTGCCATGACCGACCGAAATCGGTTCATTCGTCAGATGAGCTATCAGTCTGTGGACCGGTGTTTTAATATGGAATTTGGCTACTGGAATGAGAATTTCCAGCTTTGGGACATTTTTCTTAAAAATCATATTACCAGCAATGAAGAAGCGGATATTTTCTTCAATTTTGATCGAATAGAGATCTGCCGTCTTCCGGTCCGGTGGATGAATCCGCCTTTCGAGCCCCAAGTGGTCAGTGAAACGGCAACGACCAAAACTATTATCAATCCAGACGGTCTGCTGGCCGAAATTCCCAAAGACGGGCATGACACCATCCCCCATTACCTCAAATCCTCCATCGTGACTCCGGAGGACTGGAAACGGTGCAAGGAGGAGCGATTTCGGACGGATGATCCGGTCCGAAAGGTCGATGTCCAGGCCTTGAAAAGGATGTATCCCAAAGATCGTGATTTTCCAGTCGGAGTGGACTGCGGTTCTATGATCGGCCGGGTACGGGATATGCTCACGTTCGAGGGGCTTGCCTATGCGGTGTATGACTACCCCGACATGGTCGAGGATATGGTCGAGACGGCCTGCGTCATGGTGGAGCACTTCCTCGACCAGGTCCTTCCTCATATCGACTTTGATTATGCCAGCGGATGGGAGGATATCTGCTTCAAGAGCGGGCCTATCGTGACCGTCGATTTCTTCAAACGCGTGGTCGTCCCCCGCTACAAGAGAATCCGGAAAAGACTCGATCAAGCGGGAATCGATCTGTGGTACACCGACTGCGACGGGGATGTTCGCCCCATTCTACCGCTGATGATGGAGGGCGGGATCAATTGCCTGTTCCCCTTCGAAGTCAACGGCTGTGCGCACCCGGCCGAACTTCTCCACGAATACGGCAAAGACCTCCGCATCATGGGGGGCGTCGATAAAATGAAGCTCGGAGAAGGGCCGAAAGCCATTAAAGCGTACTTGGAGACCCTTGTTCCCCTAGTGGAGCGGGGCGGCTACATTCCCTTCTGCGACCATCGCTGCCCGCCTAATGTAAAAGTGGAGGATTATCTCTATTATCTTGATCTCAAGGAGCAAATGTTCGGGATGAAGGCCTGAACCATCTATTTTCGATAATGCTGGTTGGGGAGCTTGAAATGTATTGGAGGAAAGCCTAGGATTAGTCGGTCATGCAGGCTGATGCGGACTCCGTGCTGATGTCCTGTCTGGCCCCAAGAATATCATCCAATAACTGGTTTCGTCATGAAGAAAATCATTATTGTATCCAATCGCCTGCCCGTCAGTGTCGGGAAAACCATTAGAAAATCGTCCGGCGGGCTGGTCAGCGCCCTGGAAGCCCTGAAAGACAGTTTTCATATCTCCTGGATCGGCTGGACCGGCGGCGTCTTGTCAGAGGTACACCAGAAGAAGGAGATTTATAAAACATTAAAACATAAATACGATTACATTCCCGTTTTTCTCAGTGCGCAGGATCAGCAGGATTACTATGACGGATTTTCCAATTCCAGCCTCTGGCCGCTCCTCCATTACATGCCAACCCATTCCCGCCAGGAAAAATCCTGGTTTGAGGCCTACCAGAACGTGAATCAACAGTTTGCGGAAACGATTTTGCAAGTTGTGAACAAAGAGGATCTGATCTGGATTCACGATTACCATCTCATGCTTCTACCCTCTCTTCTGAGGGAAAAAGGCGTAACAGCGCCGATTGGATTTTTCCTGCACACCCCCTTTCCGTCGTATGAAATTTTTCGCTGTCACCCAGAGCGAGCTCCCCTGCTGGAAGGATTGCTGGGTGCGGATCTGATCGGCTTTCACACCTACAATTACCTCATGTATTTCCAAAGCTCGCTTCTTCGCGTTCTGGGTCTGGAATCGGATGTGGACTCCGTTTCCCGGGAAAATCACAGAACTGCACTGGGGGTGTATCCCATCGGGATCAACGGAGCGAAATTCCGTCATGAACTTCATTCCGCCCTGTTTCCGAAACATTGCCAAAAATTACAATCCTATTTTTCCGGGAAAAAAATCGTCCTGAGTGTGGAACGGCTGGACTATACCAAGGGAATTCTACGGCGACTGGATGCCATAGATCTGTTTTTACAAGACTTTGCTCACCCGAATCAAATCGTGTTTGTTTTTATCAGCATCCCAAGCCGGGAAAATGTTCAAGCGTATAAAGATCTCCGCGATGAGGTCCAGCGAAAAATCAGTCAGATCAACGGAAAATACGCCACACTCGACAATATTCCCCTTCATTTTATACACAAGTCCATCTCATTCGGCGAACTCTGCGCTTTGTATGCCATGGCCGATGTCGCTTTGGTGACGCCATTGATTGACGGCATGAATCTTGTGGCAAAAGAATATATCGCTTGCCAGCAGAATAAAAAGGGCGTTCTTATTTTATCGGAATTTGCCGGCGCTGCCCATGAATTATTTAACGCCATCATTGTCAATCCATACGACATTTATCAGGTTGCCGGCAGCATCCACAAGGCGATTCATCTGTCCGAGGAGGAAAAAGCCAGAATGCTTGAACCCATGCAGCAGCGGATCTGGAAAACCGACGCCAAGTTCTGGGCTCAATCATTTTTGGAGGATCTGGAAACCAATTTTCAGAGGAGCGGCATTCTCCCCGGCATTTCAAAAATCCCCCTGGAGGATATTGCACAATCGCTTTGTCAAAAACCCATCGCCTTTTTCCTTGATTATGACGGAACTCTTTGCGAGTTGAAACAAAAACCCTCGGATGCCTCCCCCAACGAGGAACTCCAGTCTCTTTTTTCCCTTTTGGAAAAACAGCCTCAACTGGATATATTTTTGATCAGCGGCCGGAAAAAAGAGGATATGGATGCCTGGTTTTCCAGCCTGCCGTTTTGTCTGATTGCCGAACACGGGACCTTTTACAGAGAACCAGGACATGAATTATGGAATCCGCTCGGCCCCCCGCTTGACGTATCCTGGAAAGAACAGATTCGCACCATTTTGGCTCATTATACCGATATGACCCCCGGCAGCAGCATCGAAGAAAAGACCGCTTCCCTAGTCTGGCATTATCGCCGATCCGATCCGGACTTCGGGCTGTGGAAGGCCAATCAACTGGTGGGAGAATTATCCGATTTGCTTTCGAATATACCGGTCGTGGTCCGTCATGGGAAGAAAATCGTCGAAGTTACCTCTTCCCATATCAACAAAGGAGCGGCTCTGGAGCATTTCTGGCAGGTCAAATATTATGCCAATGCACTCTGTGCCGGCGATGATCAAACCGATGAATCCATGTTTCGCCTGACCTATCCCAACCTGATCAGCATCAAAATCGGAACCGGTCATACGCATGCGAAATACCGCATTTCCAGTCCGGCTGAATTCAGGGCGTTTTTGGCACGACTGCTGCAGCGTCTGGAGAAGGAAGCACGCCATGCCTCGAAATCTTGACTACGGCATCATTGGAAACTGCAAATCCGCCGCTCTGATCTCCCGGTCCGGATGCATCGAATGGTGCTGTCTGCCCGATTTCGATTCCGCTTCCGTCTTCGCGAAGCTGCTGGATTCCAGGCGAGGCGGAGAATTCGCCATCCATCCGCAAGGCGGGTATGTCGTCACACAAAACTATATTCCCCGCACGAATATTCTGGCGACCCGGTTCAAAAATCGCTCCGCGGAGTTCGAAGCGCTGGATTTCATGCCCCGCTATAAAAGCGAATCGGGAACCGTTCACAATCCGCCTGATATGGTTCGATATCTGAGGCGGATTCGCGGGAATCCCGCGATTCGGATAACGTATGATCCCCGTCCCTGCTACAGTCAATATCCCGTAAAAACCGAAATTCATCCTCCGTATATTAAAACATATACGGAAAAAGGAACATATGAATCCGTATATTTGTATTCCAATCTGGATCTGGAAACGGTCGCCGAGGGGAAACCGTTCCGGCTTCGCGGCGACGCGTATCTGCTGATGAGTTATAATCAGAAACTAGTGCCCCTCGATCAGGATTTTATCCGGCTGGAGTTTGAAAAAACCAAGGTGTACTGGATGGACTGGTCTGCGAAATCGAAAAAATTCAAGCTGTATAATGAAGAAATTCTTCGCAGCGCTCTGGTTCTGAAATTGCTGACGTTTCAAAAAACGGGAGCCATCATTGCCGCGCCGACAACATCCCTGCCGGAGTCCCTGGGGGGCAGGCGGAACTGGGATTATCGATACTGCTGGATTCGGGACGCCTCAATGATTATGGCGATTCTGACCCGTCTGAACCATTCCAATTCCGCACGGCGGTTTATCGATTTTGTTCTGAGTATCGTTCCCTTCAAGGATGAAAACATACAGATTATGTACGGGATCAACGGGCAGAAGCGGCTGACCGAGAAAATCCTCCCTTTCCTGGAAGGGTATGAGCGTTCCGCCCCGGTTCGCATCGGAAATGCAGCCTATCTTCAGAAGCAAAATGATATTTTTGGGATTCTTCTGGATTCTGTGTACCAGTATCTTGTAGCGTTTTGGAAACAGGCGGAAGAACAAAGAGAAAAATTGTGGACCGTGGTGCGGGCCATTGCCCGGCATGTGGAGCGAAACTGGTACAAAACGGATATGGGGATCTGGGAATTCCGGCACCGGAAAAAGCATTTCACCTTTTCCAAAGTTCTTTCCTGGGTCGCGATCGAACGGGCCCGTCGGATCGCGTTCATGTTCGGACAGACCGAATACGCCAAACGATGGAATCAGATTCAAACCCAAATCTACCATGACATCTATCGGAAAGCTTGGAATCCCCGAATAAAGGCGTTTACGCAATCCTACGGCGATGCCAATCTCGACGCCTCCGTGCTGCTGATGGAACACTACCGTTTTATTTCTCCCGATGATCCAAAATATATCCATACGGTTCAGACGCTCTATAATAAATTGACCCGAAATGGACTGGTCTATCGGTATCGAAATCACGACGATTTCGGGCTTCCGCAGTCGGCGTTTCTTATCTGCTCGTTCTGGATGGTGCGAAGCCTTTATAAAATCGGGATGCAAGAAAAAGCCCGGATGATGTTCGACTCGATCCTCTCCCACGGCAACCACCTGGGGCTTTTTAGCGAAGATATGGATTTCAAAACCAAGCGTCTGCTTGGAAATTTCCAGCAGGCGTACAGCCATCTTGCCTTGATTGACGTAGCGCTGACCCTGGCAGGAGAAGAAATGATTTATTAATGAAGTTTTCGCTTAATGAAGTTTTCGCTCCCCCTTGACAGATCGTGAGGGCTTTTTTACAATCCTCAAGACCTATTTGTGCAAGGAGTACTCAATGATTCGTCTGGCTATTGTGGGATGCGGAAACTGGGCCAATCGGCATGCGCAGGAATTTCAAAAAATTCGAGGCGTTACTCGTTTGGCTTGTGCGGATTTTGAACTCGCTAAAGCAGAGGCTTTTGCCCGGAAGTACGCCATTCCCCATGTCTATTCTGATTACAAAGCCATGTTTCGTCAGAATTCTCTGGATGCCGTGACTGTGGTCGTGAATGACGGGTTTCATGCTCCTGCCGCCCTGGCGGCCATTCGCCGGGGGCTGCATGTCCTCTGCGAAAAACCCTTGGCAACCACGACCAAAGACGCCGACAGGATGCTTCGCGCCGCGAAACAAAAAAAGATTATCCACATGGTTAATTTTTCCTATCGGGAATCTTCGGCGCTGCAAAAAGCCCGGCAGCTTGTGCAAACCGGTCGGCTCGGAAACATTGTCCATGTGGAAGCGAGCTATCTTCAGTCCTGGCTGACGGGCAAGATGTGGGGTGACTGGCGAAAAGGCGACACCTGGCTCTGGCGAATGGCCAAATCCTCCGGCAGCGGGGGGGCGCTGGCGGACATCGGCTGTCATATTCTGGATTTTACGACGTACGTGGTCGGCGATATTCGCTTGATTTACTGCCGGCTGGGGAATTTTGACAAAGGCGTCAAAAACAATTCCTTCCGGGGCTACAAGCTCGATGCCAACGAATCCGCCCTGATGAACGTGGAATTTGAAAACCGCTCCCTTGGCGTGATTCACCTCAGCCGCTGGGCTACTGGGCGGTTAAATGATCTTTCGCTTCGCGTATATGGCAGCAAAGGGGCGTTCGAACTGCTCCTCCAGCTCAATCAGCCGTGGGACCGGCTGCGGGTGTGCTCCGGCCCCGATATCGACCGCTGCGAGTGGAAAACCATCGCGTGCGGAAAACCCGTCAACAATTATACTCGCTTTATCCAGAGCATCCGAACCGGGGAAAACGCCTCACCTTCCTTCGAAGACGGGGCCAAAATCCAGCGTTATCTTGAGGCCTGCTTCCGTTCCGACAGTCTCCAAAAACCTGTCCGTATGTAAAAAGTTCCGCTTGGATTGCAATTATACTGAATCGCCAGTTTTCCTTTCAATATGACGAGAAACACAACCTCATGATTTGCAAAGAGTTAGAAGAATGGGCGATACAGGATTCGAACCTGTGACCTCACGGGTGTGATCCGTGCGCTCTAGCCAACTGAGCTAATCGCCCAAATACCAAAAGCGCATTCTCTATTCCGCTGGCGATTCTGTCAATACCCATTTTAAAAACGATCCTCCTTTCAGATAACCTGTTGCGATATTTCGCCCCCTTCGTTAAAGTAGGTAAAATTCGGAACCGTTGCCGATGATTAGCAGTTCGGGAATCCCCCGAACGACATGACGATATGGAGTGAATATGCGTCTGAACAGCACAATATGTTGGATAAGTCTGGGTATGTTCCTCAGCATGGCAGGGGGGGGGTGCCGCCTCGATGTCCCCGAAGCCCCGA
>CAZOTP010000006.1:0-29427 GCA_964582655.1 uncultured Pirellulales bacterium
CGAAACCGTTTCCTACGCCCTTTTCGCTGCATAAAAAATGGCTAAACCACACATAAAAGAAACATAACGAAAATCATTAATAAGGAGATTATATGGAAACCGGAGATCGGATTTGGTTACGAGATGACAAACTGCTGAAAAACGAAAATTCCTGGCGGCGGGCAAGAGTTGGGGCAATCCTGCTTACCATAGTATGGGTAATTTGCTTCTGGATTGCCGACAGAACCGATTCGGATTTGGAATCAGAATTGAAGAGATCCTTGATCCTATGGATTTGCTTCTGGATTGTCGTTATCGACTGGCTGAATCTGCGGATCAGCCACATTGAATCCATCAAGTACTACCGGAATAGGCTTTCATAACCCGGTCTTGGGGGCAATGAATTTTCGCTGGATGTCCTCGTCCCGGCAGGAAAGGCATCCGGTGGCATTCGTCAATCCGCTCCGCGAACGGCGGATTACGGCTGCAATGCCTTCTCCCGACACGAGAGGGAACGCTGGAGAAAGTCATCCAGCGGCTCGATGGCAAATTCCGCGAGCATCTGATGTACCGGGATGGTTGGCGAATCGCTGGAGACCAGCACCGAACCGAGCCGGCCCGGATCGAAAATCGTCACCTCCCGGCCGTATTTCTCTTTCAGCGCCAGAAGCTTTTCCTTGTGCCCGTCCAGATGCACCAGGGCGCAATCCAGATTCATACGGGCAACGGCATAGCTCCGGTAATTGGTATTCGCCGCGAGAATATCACCGGTGGGCGAGCGAATTTCGGACGGGATCGCCGATCGCGCGCAGGACGCGACAAAATGCGCCCGGCAGGAATATGCCCAGTAGGCCTGCATCAGTCCGCCGTGATAATAGGAGGGAAAAAGAAGGAGATCCGGCCCGCCTGCGGCATACCGCTGCCGAAGCGGCTCGAAATTCAGATCATAACAGATTACGCATCCCACACGCCCGAAGTCGCATTCAAAAATCGGCGCATCGGTTCCGGGAACAATATGCTGTTCCATCTCTTCAATGGTCGGATAATTTTTGTCATAAATCCCCGCCGCCCGGCCCTGCCGGTCCAGCAGCGTAACGGAATTCCGCCGGGATCCGTCAACCAGAACACGAATGGCAGGATACGCGATATAACAGGCGTTTTCCCTGGCGGCGCCCGCGAAAAAATCCCGGATTCTGTCGCCCCGAGCCTGATAGTACGCCGTGAGTTTTTCCTGGGAAAAACCGGCGGGCTGATCGCAGCATTCCGGCAGAACAACCAAATCCGGTTTATCCGGCAGCACCGGATCCAGTTGGTTCCGCCAATACTGGATCATCATCTCGACCGCCTGGTCCGGCTCCACATCCGCAGGCAATCGCTTCACATCCGGCCCAACCGTCGCGATGGTGATCCACCCCCTGGACTTTGTCGGAACCGTTTTTCCCCGCGGTTCGTCATTGGCCCTCGTGACAGTGGCGGAAAACAACAGAAACAGCATTCCCGCCATGGAAACGAACCTGCCATTGAATTGTCTCATGGCTCAACTCCAGTCTTGTGGTTTCCCCCGGTTCGCACACTTGATATTATATCCGGTTTCTCCGGACAATTCTGGACCGTACCAGACGCGGCTATAAAGATGCATGGGGTGGTTTAGTCTGGCCAGACGCCGGAAAATACTTCCGCCGCCGGGCCGGTCATATAGACATGATTGTCCTGCTCGGACCAGATCAGGTGAAGATCGCCGCCCGGCAGGTGCGCGTGGATTTGCCGTCCTGTCTTGCTCGCCAGCACCCCGGCGACGCAGATCGCCGCAGCTCCGGTGCCGCAAGCCAGCGTAATCCCACTGCCCCGCTCCCAAGTCCGCAAAATCACTTCCTCATTCGACACCCGCTGCACAAAATGCGCGTTGATTCGTTTGGGAAACAGCTTGTGATGTTCCACCAGCGGTCCCAGCCGATTCAGATCGAGGGATGCGACATCCGGGCAGAAAAACACCGCGTGGGGATTGCCCATGGACACACAGGTCATCAGCCAGTTGCGCCCGTCCAGCTCAAACGGAATTCCCACCGCCTGCCGGCCTGTAACAGCGACCGGAATCTCGGAGGGATTCAAAATCGGCTCTCCCATATCCACACAAAGCTGCTGCACCTGGCGACTCTGGATCGCGGCGCCAATGGTGAGCACGCCTCGGCCGGTCTGGACGGCGATTTGTCCGAGTGAATCCGCGCCCGGAAGGGCAGCGTGGAGAGCTTTTTGCATGATTTGGGAAACAAGCGGCCTCGGTTGGGCCAGCCCGTGATCGATGGCGAATTTCGCCACGCACCGCACGCCGTTGCCGCACATTTCCGACTCCGACCCGTCCGCGTTGAACATCCGCATCCGGACATCCGCGTTTTCCGCGGGCAGAATCAGAATCAGCCCGTCGGACCCGATCCCGAAATGCCGGTCGCTGACGGAAATCGCCAGCTTTTTCGGATCCGAAACCCGTTCCTCAAACCCGTTGACATAGACATAATCGTTTCCAATCCCATGCATCTTCGTAAAACGCATGATGAACATCCTTATCTCGCCCGCCTTCGCCCAAATTTGATAAAAGACCGATAAATCCGCCTTACAGGGTATTTTGAGGTATTTTTCGGAAATGGGCAACTGAAAAAAGATGGGAAAAAGACCTGTCTGCTTACGCGGACAAGTCGATATGGCTGTCCGGGCCGGATTGGGCCTCCGGGTCATCTGGCCTCGCGGCGGGCGTGCCCTGGGGGGTATAGAGCCCCAGGAGCTCATTTTTCTCCTGCTCCTCCCACATATCCTGGGTATCCTTGCCGTCCCGCGGCTTTTCCTCCTCCGGATGCACGCGCAGGTTCTCCGCGTGATCGGCATTCTCGACCACGTGCGTCTGCTGATCGGTCAGCCTCGCCAACTCCCGGGAATCGCGCAGCCGCTTGTTTTTCTCCGCATCCGCCTTCTGGGCGCTCTGCTGCGCCGAAATCTGCGTCTGAAACAAGGATCCGATAATGTTAGGCGGGATACTCGTCATATCGCCGGCTCATGTTCTCTCGCGGCGGTCGGGGTTTCGTTTCTACCGGGGAGCAGGCCAAAGGGAGGGCGCCGCTACTGACTCTATCGGCGAAATTGCGAAAAACCGTCAAAAAAATAGGGACCCTCAACAAGGTCCCTGAAAAACCGGTCCCATCATGTCCGATAAAACACTAGCCGATCACAATCTCGCTTTTTTGATGCCGAAGCTGCGCTTTCAAACGGGCAAGAATGGAAGAATGCATCTGGGACACCCGCGATTCCGACAAATCCAGCGTCGCCCCGATCTCCTTCATGGTCATCTCTTCATAATAATACAGAATCAGAATCAGTTTTTCCGCCCGGCTCAATCCCCGGGTCAGCGCCTCCTTCAGGTCCCGCTTCTGGATTTCATCGAGCGGATCCTCCCCCCGCTTGTCCTCCAGAATATCGATTTCGCAGACATCCTTCTGGCTGTCGGTTTCGAACCACTTCCGGCTCAGCGATACCAGAGAAACCGCCGTCGCGTCGCGCTTCAGCTTGATGTACTCGTCGATGCTGATTCCCATGCGGTGGGCGATTTCCTCATCTGTCGCGGATCGTCCGAACTCGGCCTCCAGATGCTTGGCGGTATCGTCGAGCTTATGGGCCCGCGAGCGAACCAGCCGGGGCACCCAGTCCATGCTCCGAAGCTCATCCAGAATCGCCCCCCGGATGCGAGGGGCGCAATACGTCTCGAATTTCACGCCCCGATCCAGATCAAAGGCGTCAATCGCATCCATCAGCCCGAAAATTCCGGCGCTGATCAGATCGTCCAGTTCCACTTCATCCGGAAGCTTGGCGTAGATGCGCTCCGCGTTGTATTTCACGACGGACAGGTAATGCTCCATCAGGGTGTTTCGCAGCGGCTCGGAAGGCTCCTTCTTGAAACGTTTCCAGACATCCATGATATCCGGGCTGGATTTTCGAGTTTTCTCCATGATTTTATACCTCGAATCGGATCTTTTCATAATACCTTAATTTCCTGTCTGTATGAATTACCCCACCGCCGTCGCTTTCGACGCCGGTGCCCGGTTTTCCTCCTCCGCCGTTTCCGGATTTTGCGTGGCGGCCGTCTGCGCCTCCAGAGCCTGGACCTGCCGGTCAAAATGCTCCTTCACCACCAGATGACCCAGGGCCGATAACACACAGCCCAGCACATAAAACAAAAACAACATCAGAAGCGAACGCCCCACCACCGTCACAAACGGATTGTTCACGATCAGTCCGATAATCAGACTGACGCTGAACGCCAGAAACCCCATTCCCGCTCCGCAGATATGGATGAATACATTCATGGTAACAGTTTCCGCGGATATTTATTCCTTATCGGTCCAATATACGGCTTCACTTAAAAGAACCAGTTCACAACTTTCTGAAAAAATCCGTTTTCGCTGGGCAGTTGATCGGCGGTCCGGGTCCATTTCGCCGCGATCGACATCAAACACAAACTCGCCTGGCACCGCGGATACGCCAGAACCACAGGCTCCCGCCGGCAGACCGCCTCGGTCACATGCTCATCCCGCAGGATGTATCCCGCATCGAACACATCCGCCGACAAAAACTGCCTGGCGACATGGGATATCCGCTGAAAGATCGCCTTGGCCTCGTTGCGGCTCTGCGCCAGGTTCACCAGAAGGGAAATCCGATTCCCCGACGCCTCTTTCGTCAGGCATTTGATCAAGGCATAGGCGTCCGTCATGCTGGTAGGCTCCGGGGTCGTCACCACCAGCGTTTGATCCGCCGCATGGCAGAAACTCAATACATTCCGTGAGATTCCCGCCCCCGTATCGATAATCATCACGTCCGTCTGATGCTGAAGCGCCGTGAACTGCTGAAGAAGCTGGCGACGGCGAAATTCCTCCAGGTCCGATAAATCCGTCAGTCCCGATGCCCCCGCGATGAACCGGATTCCCGCCGGACCGTCCTGGATGACCTGATCCAGCGAACGCCGACCGCCCAGAACATGCGCCAGTGTATAACGGGGCTTCATCCCCAGCAGAAGATCCAGATTCGCCATCCCCAGATCCGCGTCGATGAGAATCACGTCTTTCCGGCAGGCCCGCAGACACAGCGCCAGGTTCGCCGCCACATTCGATTTTCCCACCCCGCCCTTGCCGCTGGCGACCGCAATCACCCGGGCATGGCTTCGCGTGCGAACCATCAGCCGAAGCTTCTCCGCCTGATCCACCATCGTTGTCGATGTCCGTGTTTCTGCCATAGCGTTACTCTCAGGCACAATATTCCCGTGTGGGGGCGTCCAGGGCCTTTTCTTCGATTCCCAGCAGCATCTGAGCCAGCTTCCTTCCATTGCCCACTTCGATATCATCCGGCACATCCTGCCCCGTTGTAATATACGAAATCGATGCGTCGATTTTCCGCAGCACCGAAAGAACCACTCCAAATCCGATGGCTTCATCCAGCTTGGTCAGAATCAGCCGATCCACCCCCAGTTTCTTGAACCGCTCCGCCGCGCTGATCATCGTGCTCTGGCTGGCCGTGCCCGAAAGCACCAGATGCACCTCGTCCGGCTTGGCCGCGTCCAGAAACGTCTGCAGTTCCTGGAGTTTCAGCTCATCCTTCTGGCACCGGCCTGCCGTATCGATGAAAATATAATCCATATCACGCATCCAATCGACCGCTTGGGCCAGCTCCGCCGGCGTCAGAACCACCTTCAACGGCACATCGATAATCTGCGCGTACATCCGAAGCTGATCGACCGCGCCGATGCGATAGGTGTCAATGGTAATCAGCCCCACCTTTTTGTTCTGCCGCAGCTTGAAGTTCGCCGCCAGCTTGGCGATGGTGGTCGTCTTGCCCACTCCCGTCGGCCCGATCAGGGCGATCACCCGTGCCGACCCGTTCAGATTCGGCCGCACCGGACCGGTTGTGCTGATCATGTTTTCCATCACATCCAGCAGCCGACGACGCACCACATGAATGCTCTGCATCTGATTGCCCGTCAGATCCTGCTGCGTCTGGGCAATCATTTCCCGCGCGATTTCATCCGCCACCTCCCGCTGAATCAGTCCCAGGTACATGTCGAAAAGCTGCTCCGGCATCTGCGGGGCGTGAAGCTGACGCTGTTCTTTCACCAGATTTTCCACCAGACTGCGGATATTGCCGATTTCCCGCTTGAGTTCGGCACTGCCTTCCGCCTCGCGGCCGGGCAGGACGGCGGTCCCCGCCGCCGGTTCCGCTTCCAGCCTCGCGGCCGGTTTCCGATCCGAAACCTGAGGAGTGATCTTCCCAGCCTCGTAAGCCGTTTTTAATCGATGATGCGCGTGCGTATGCCGGTGCGCCGGCGCAGAATGCGCCGCATCCGCCGGCCGGGCGGTGATCTCCACGAGGGATCGGCTGTGCCAGCCGAGAAATCCGCCGGTTTTCAGCGTTCGCGTGTGAAGGATCACCGCGTTGACGCCCAGCTCTTTCTTCACCAGAGCCAGCGCCTGCGGCATACTCGGAGCGGTAAATGTTTTGATGCTCATTGTTCGATTACCACCATGCCAACGGACTCAATTTGGATGCCCTGAACAATCTCGTTATACGCCAGAACCACAATATTCGGAATGGAAGGCAGCAGCAGCTTCCGCATCGAAGCGCGAATCTGGGGCGAACACAGAACCACCGGATGCGCTCCGACATCGAGAAGCTTCTGTAGCTTCTTGGATACCGCCGTCGTCACCTTCGCCGCCATCGCCGGGGGCAGCGTCAGAAAACTCCCTCCGTCGTTCCGCTCGATATGCCGGTTCACCAGATCCTCCACCGCCGGCTCCAGCGTCACGCACCGCAGTTTCCCCTCCCCGTCCTGGTACTGCGAACAAATGGTTCGCGCCAGCGCATTGCGGACATATTCCGTGAGAATCTCCAGATCCTTCGTGCGGCTCGACCAGTCGCCCAGCGTTTCCAGAATTGTCTCCATATCCCGGATCGGCACCCGCTCTTCCAGTAGGGCCTGGAGCACCTTCTGCACTTCGCCGGCCTTCAGCACGCCGCCCACGACCTCCTCCACCACCGCCGGAGCGCGCTGCTTGACATTGTCCAGTAGCGAATTCAATTCCTGCCGCGTCAGCAGTTCCGCCGCATGCGACTTGATGACCTCCGTCAAATGCGTCGCCAGCACGCTGGAGCAGTCCACCACCGTATAATTCATCATCTCCGCCTGCTCCTTCCGCGACGCCGGAATCCACACCGCCGGAAGACCGAACGCCGGCTCCTTCGTTTCCACGCCCTGCAGTTTGCCCGTCACCGCGCCGGAATCCACCGCCAAAAACTGCTCCGCATACGCCTGCCCGCGGGCAATCTGGACCCCCTTCAGGCGTATCGCATACTCGTTCGGACCCAGATGCACGTTATCCCGAATCCGGATGCTGGGCACGATAATCCCCAGATCCAGCGCAATCTGCCTGCGAATCATGCTGATGCGGTGCAGCAGATCCCCCCCGTGCTTGGCATCCACCAGCCGAATCAGCCCATACCCGATTTCCAGTTCCATTCGATCCACCGGCAGCAGGCTTTCCACTTTTTCCGGCTGTGCCGCCGCCTGGGACTGCTTCTGCTTCTGAACCGCCGCGGCCGTCTGCTGCTTCTGCGAACGATGAATCGCATACGCGATTCCCCCGCAGCACCCCGCCAGCAGCAGCAGAGGCGCCGTGGGAAGCTTCGCGAACGCCAGCATCCCCAGAAACACCCCCGCTACAATCAGCGCCTTGGGCTTGCTGGTAATCTGGCTGATTAACTCCTCGCCCAGATTGGTTTTCGCCGTGGAACGGGTCACGATCAAACCGGCGGATATCGAGATGATAAACGCCGGAATCTGGCTCACCAGTCCGTCGCCGATGGTCAGTTTCGTGAAAATCCGGAAACACGTCGCCAGATCCCAGTCATACTGAAGCATCCCGACCGCCAGCCCGCCGATGATATTGACCAGCGTAATAATAATCCCGGCTATCGCGTCGCCGCGGACAAATTTGCTGGCGCCGTCCATCGCCCCGTAGAAATCCGCCTCAGCGGTAATCGCCGCCCGACGCCGCCGGGCCTCCTCCTCGTTAATCAGTCCCGCGTTCAGATCCGCGTCAATCGCCATCTGCTTGCCGGGCATCCCGTCCAGTGTAAACCGGGCGGCCACTTCACTGATGCGCGTCGAACCCTTGGTAATCACCACAAACTGAATCACGATCAGAATGATAAAGATGATAATTCCAACCGCCAGCGACCCCCCCGCCACCATGTTCCCGAACACCTCAATCACATGCCCCGCCGCCAGGTGCGCCTGGTCCAGCCCGCGCTCCCCCGCCGTCAGAATCAGCCGCGTCGTCGCACAGTTCAGCACCAGACGAAACAGCGTCGCCGCCAGAAGCATGGACGGAAACACCGAAAACTCCAGCGGACTGTGCACATAGATGGTCGTCAGCAGAACCACCGCCGAAAACGCCAGATTCGCCGACAAAAACACATCCAGCATGGACGTCGGCAGAGGCACCAGCATCACAAAAATCAGGCTCACCGCCGACAGGGGCAGAATCAGGTCGCGCCCCTTGTGAAGCCAGGAAAGCCAGGCATATCGATTGGTTGTCGCAGCCGCCGGCATGGTTTAAAACGCGGTTCCTTTCCTCATCGAACTAACTGGCATGGGCGGGTCTTCGGGTTCGATAGCCCTTCCCGGCCAGCTCAAACACGTACGCCAATACTTCCGCCACCGCTTTATACAGTTCCGCGGGGATATAATCCCCGATTTCACACGCCTTGTAGAGCGCCCGCGCCAGAGGCTTCCGCTCCAGAATGGGCACGCCGTTTTCGATGGCGATCTCCCGAATCCGCTTGGCGATATACCCCGCCCCTTTCGCGACCACCTTCGGAGCGTGCATCGAGCTATGATCGTACTGCAGCGCAATCGCCAGTTCCGTCGGGTTGGTAATCACTACGTCCGCCTTGGGCACCGCCTGGCTCATCCGGTGCATCGCCATCTGCCGGGCCACGTTCCTGCGGCGCTGGCGCATCAGGGGATCGCCCTCCATCCGCTTGAGCTCTTCCTTCACCTCTTCCTTGGTCATCCGCAGATCCTGGTGCATCTGAAATTTCTGATACCCGAAATCCAGCAGCGCCAGAATCAGAAGAACCGCCGCCAGCCGAATCCCCAGCAAAAACACCAGTTGCGACGCCTTGTGGATCACCTGCACGTATTCCATCCCCGAAGCCAGACCCACCAGTTCCGGCAGAAAATTCCGAATTGTGATGTACGCCACCAGCGCGATAATCGCCACTTTCGCCAGGCTCATCGCCATCCGAACCGCCGTCCGGCCCGAAAACAGCCTCTGAAACCCGTTCAGCGGATTGATTTTGTCCAGCGAAAACGCCATCGGCTGTCCCGAAAACACGAATCCCACCTGAACGATATTGATAACTACCGAAACCACAAACAGAATCAGAAACACCGGCAGAAGAATAAAACTCAGATTCCGAAGCGCCATCCGCCAGGTCTCATCCAGCGCCTGCGCTCCGCCGGTCGCCGCGTGATCAAGCTGAAGCGAGCTGGCCATCAGGTCCATCAGACCCCGGAGGATGGATTCGCCATAGCTGTTCAGCACCAAAAGCCCCGCCAGCAGACCCGCCGCGGCCACCAGGTCCATGCTCTTGGAAACCTGCCCCTTCTCCCGCGCCTCCTGGATTCGGCGTGGGGTTGGGGCTTCGGTTTTGTCTCCAAACTCGGATGGCATTCGTTATACCTTACAGAAACAGCGTTTCGATTTCGCCCAGCGCATACGCCAGGGAATCCTGGAACAGCCAAAGAACCGTCGCCGTCGAAGCGACCAGAATAATCATCACCAGCGTAATCTGAACCGGAAAACCCGCCGCCAGAATATTCAGCTGCGGCATCGTCCGCGAAATGAATCCCAGCGCCAGGGTCGCCAAAAAAACCGCCGCCAGCGCCGGGCCGGCGATCCGGATGCTCAGGGCGAAGGAATTCTGCAGAATCCCCGTAAGCGTCCCGACCATGTCCGGATTCACGCTCCACGCCGTTAGCAGCGGAATGCTCCGGAACGTCTCCGCCAGCGAACGAATCAGAATCAGGAGCCCCTTCATCAGCACGAAAATCAGCGTCGCCAGTAAAGTGTAAAACTGCGTCAGCACGTCGATGTTCATCGTCGCCGTCGGATCCACCACCTGCGCCAGCCCCCACCCCATCTGATGCGCGATCGTCTGCGCGCCAATCTGAATCCCCGCCAGAATCAGCGTAATCGTAAATCCCATCAGCAGCCCGATCAGCATTTCACCGCCCACCGCCAGCGCCAGCCCCGACCAGCTGTCCGGAACCCCCGCCGCCGGAGGCACCAGCGGAAACACCGCCGCCGCCAGCACAAACGCCGTCATCGCCTTCACCCGCATCGGGATCGAATCCAGACCCAGCAGGGGCGACAGCGCCATCATTCCCCCCACGCGGAACACCACCAGCAGAAATACCGGGATCCGCTCATATATTTGTTGTATCGGGTCCAGAAAATCCATTCGCGTCTGTTATCCGTTCCATAAAAATAAAATGCCTTCCAACATTCGCTCCTCGGCCGCCCGGCCCGGTTAGGGTACCGGCATCGGGCCGAACATCTCGATCGCAAACGCCGACAGCCGGCTCATCATCCAGGGCATCAGCAGTATCGCCACCAGGACCATCGCGATAATCTTCGGCACAAACGTCAGCGTCATCTCCTGAATCTGGGTCACCGCCTGAAAAATCGAAATGATCACTCCGACAATCAGTCCCACGCCCAGCAGCGGAGCCACCAGAATCAGGGTCGTCATCAGCGTTTTTCGCGCCACTTCCAGCGCCAGATCCGGATCCATCCGTTATCTCCTAGGAAATGACCGGGTTATTCGTAAAACTCGTCAGCAGCGAACCGACCACCAGATGCCACCCGTCCACCAGCACAAACAGCAGCAGCTTGAACGGCAGCGAAATCAGCACCGGCGGCAGCATCATCATGCCCATCGACATCAGAATCGAGGCGATCACCATGTCAATCACCAGAAACGGCAGGTAAATATAGAAGCCCATGATAAACGCCTGCTTCAATTCGCTCGTGATGAACGCCGGAATCATCGCCGTCAGCTCCACATCCTGCCACTGCAGGGTATCCGTCCGCAGCTTCTCCTGCACGTCCGGACCCGGCTGCTGGAACTCCACGAACAGATATACATCCTCCACATTTCCCGTATTTTCAATCTGGGTGATCATGAATTGGCGGATATGCGATTTGGACCGTTCCCACGCCTCCTGCCGCGAAATCGCCGCCGTATTCTCCGCCGGCCGCACATAGGGCTGAATCGCATCGCTGTTGATTTTTTGCCATGTCGGAGCCATCACGCAAAAGGTCATGAACAGCGACAATCCCGTAATCACCAGCGAAGGGGGAAGCTGCTGCGTGGACATCGCCTGGCGAAGCAGCCCCAGCACCACCACGATCCGGGTAAAACACGTGGTCATCACCAGAATCGAAGGCGCCAGCGCCAGAACCGTCATGATAAACAGGATTTCCAGACTTGCCGAAAGACGCTCCGGCTGCAGCGCGGTATCCACCACCGCCGTGGGATTCACCCCGTTCAGAAGCGAAGGAGCATTGCCCGCCCCCCGCGCCGACGCGGGTGTCTGCGCCTCCGACGGCAGCGCCGTCAGGCACACCCACAGAAAAACCGAAACTATCCTTGCCTTCGTCATCCTTGACATCTTCAGGACTTCCGTGAGAACGATGCGAAAAAATCGACACTAGGGCGTTCCGGATCGGAACCGAATCCGGGATAAACCTTTCACTTTCTCCAGTAGAGCCGTCAGCTCATGCCGGGCCCCCCGAACCATTCGGCTCTCCTCCTCATTCCACTCCGAACCATTCGTAAACTCCGATGCGCCCGGCGAATCGAACCGCTTCGACTGGCGGTGAAAAACCGTTTCAAATCCCCGCGAAATCGATCCGGCATTCTGGCTTTCCAGCAGCCCCAGAAGGGTGGAAAGCTCTTCCGGTTCATCAATCGTATCCAGCGAGGCAATGTGATTGGGACTGACCCCCAGCACCAGAATCCGGGCCCCTAGCTTCACCAGAACCAGCGATTGGCGGGAATTGATCGGCGTCCGGGATAATATCTCAAATCCGCTGCGGGCCTGAATCCGCCGTCCCATCCGCGAAAACCGCCGAAGCAGAAGGGTTCCCGCCAGAATCATCGCCAAAACCGCCAGCAGAGACAGGATCATCCGGGCCGCTGTCGGCATGCCCGACCGCGTAACGCCGCCTGGACCGGCGGAAGCGCCCTCCGCCTTGCCCTTTCGTGGAGCCAAAATGTCTCCTTCCTTTTGACGGGCCTCTTCGAGCGAACCGGAATTCACGCTTGCCGCGGCGGAATGGGCCGCAGCGCCTCCCGAAACCAAAGAAGAGGATCCCGACCCGCCCGGCGCAGCCGTCGAAGCGCCTCCCCCGGAACGAACCGCCGCCGAGGAAGTTTCCGCCGTATTGGCGCTAAAGAGGGGGGGATTTTCACCGCCCCGGGCAGATGTCGTCATCCGTCCGGCCAGTCCGAAAATCAGCATTCCTACCCCAATCCAGATGGAATGGCGTATCACCATGGGTACCTTGAACCTGGCTTTCTTTCAATCATCCGTGTTTCGCGAAAAGAATGCCAGGGAAGATCCCGGCAATCCTTCGGCGGCCCCGGCGAAAGGACCGCTCACCCGCGAACACTTACTGCTGTGCCAACTTCTCCGTCAATCCGGGGATAATTTCATTAATCCGTACGCAAAAATTGTCGTTCAGAACCAGCACTTCCCCCCGCGCGACCAGCTGCTCATTCACCAGAACATCCACGGGATCGCCCGCCAGCTTGTTCAATTCCACCACCGAACCGCTGTTCAGCTTCAAAATGTTCTCCACCGTCATCTCCGACCGACCCAGCTCGATTTTCACATTCAGCTCGACATCCTTCAGCAATTCAATGCTCCCGGCCGCCGCCTGCTGAACCATCTCCGCAAAATCCGGCAACGGGGGCACATTCGCCTGCATGGATGCTCGATCCTTATCGGGTTGGGAAGGAACCGCGGAAGACGGGGAAGATACGGCTGCCTCGGTTGAAGCGGCCGAAGACCTTTCCGACGCTTCCTGCGTCCTGCCCGGCTCTTGTTTCTCAGCCACCGCGGCTGAACGATTCTGATTCTGACTGGAATCCGGAGCCATTTGCATCACTTCCTTGTGACGATTCGCATCTTACCTCATTCGTTTTTTTTTGAAAAGAGGCTATCTGCGATTTTCTTTAATTTTTTTCACTTTTTTTTATTCCATCGCGTACGATTGCCACATCGGAATAAAAATCTCCTGAATCATATCGGGACCCAGGATCTCATCCATCGTCGTCTTGATTTCCCGCTTGATCACCTGCAGCTTCGGATCCCGCAAATCTTCCGGCTGCGAGGACGACACCAGAAACCGGATCCGATCCCGGATTTCCGTCTTGTGCTCCTCCGCCAGAAGCTTCATCTTCTCCTGGTCCGCCTTCTTGATTTTCGCGTGAATCTCCAGGTCCACCCGGATCAGGCTCCGGCCCGATACGTAATTGTCCACGCTCCCGTCCGCCAGCAGCACTTCGGCCACCTCGTTCACCGGATTCACCGGCGCAGGCTGCGCGATCGGATCCGTTCCCTCCGCCGGTTTGGGCCCCCCGCCCATGATCTTGAACATAGTAATGGTCCCCCCTTCCATGAGAAGCACGCCTGCAATAATCAGGATCGTCTTCAAGGGAAACTTGGCCTTGGGCTTCTGTTCCAGTTCCGCTACCGGGGTGTTATCCGCCATAACTTGCATCTCCTGTGTCTGCCTGGGGCTGACCGGCATAGTCTTCCACCAGCGATTCCGTGACAATAATCGATACCCGACGGTTCATCGCACGGGCCTGCTCGTCATAGGCCTGGGCGTGAATCGGCTCATTGTCCCCGCACGCCTCCACCGTAATCCGCTCCTTGCGGATGCCCTTCTCCACCAGAAACTCCTTTACCGCCATCGCACGGGCATACGACAACTCATCCAGGCTTCGAAACGGCGCGTACATCGACGCCGGCTTCGTCGCCGCGTGCCCCTGAATCTTGATTTTCGTGTTCATCCCCTGCAGCAGTTCGCTGAACGTCTCCAACTGCTTCTTGCCCGCCTCCAGCAGTTTCGCCCGCCCCGGCTCGAACGTCAACTGCCCCCCGAAGGTAAATTCCAGCCCTTCCCGAACGTTCCGCACGCTGGGATTTTCCCCCTCGATCCCCTCCTCGGCGCTCTTGCCCAGTTGGAGCTGCCACTTCCGCATAATCAGATTGGGCAATGCGCTCGCCACCGTATTTTTCGGATCGAACTTTCCGGGCGTAAACCCCATCCCGGCCTTCTTTCCTCCCAGCGCGCGGCGGATCGACTCCGTCACGTCTTCGAATCGCTTGTTTTGCTTCACTTCGCTCATGGAAACAATAATCACAAAAAAGCAAAGCAGCAGCCCCATGACGTCGCCATACGTCACCATCCATTCCGGAGCTCCTTCCGGGCCTTTTTTCGCTTTCTTCATACCAGCACGCTATTTCTTTTCAGCAGCCTCATCATCATTCTTCACTGACCCAGGCGGCAAAAACGTCCGCAGCTTCTGTTCCACAATCCGCGGGTTGTCCCCCGACTGAATGCTCATAACCCCCTTGATAATAATGGTTTTCAGAAGCATCTCTTCGTCGTTCCGCGCTGCCAGCTTGTCCGCAATGGGCAGACACACCACATTTGCCAGCAGCGCCCCGTATAATGTCGTAATCAGCGCGACCGCCATCGCCGGGCCGATCTTGTCTGGATCGCTCATGTTCAAGAGCATCAGAATCAGCCCGATGACCGTCCCGATCATGCCGTAGGCGGGACCATACTTTCCCAGAGATTCAAAAATGGCCTTCCCCGAATCATGTCGGCCGGAAATTGCCTCCAGTTCATTGTCCATGATCTGCTGGATCAACTCCGGATCCGTCCCGTCCACCGCCATCTGTATCCCCTTCCGG
This sequence comes from uncultured Pirellulales bacterium, assembly GCA_964582655.1. Classification (GTDB taxonomy): domain Bacteria; phylum Planctomycetota; class Phycisphaerae; order Sedimentisphaerales; family SM23-30; genus CAZOTP01. Next base: position 15,071 of record CAZOTP010000006.1, read on the forward strand.
ATGAAGGGATCCTTGGCGTCCTTCGTCGCGTTTTCCAGCGATAAAATGCCGTCCCGGCGGGCGATTTCCGCATACCGGACCAGATCTTCGATCAACGTCACCGCCGACTGCTCTTTATGAAGTAGAGCCTTGGAGGATACTTTCCCGATTTTTAGGAAATTTGACAGCGAACGACTGATCATCGTGGACGAAACCGCCCCGCCAAGCACAAGCCTCGCCGAAGGCATGTCCATAAACGTCGATAACGAGGGCTGGCTCACCATCGACCACAGAATCAATCCCACTCCCAAAATTAAACCGATCAGGGTTGCTAAATCCATATTTCAGCGGTTCTCCGTACTCCTGCCGTCAGTTATCGGTCGTTATGTCCACATGCGCTCGTTGATACTATCGGCTTTCCCGAGGCTTCAATTCACCGCCCTCAAACCCGGAACGCCCGGATTTGACGGCCATACTCGATCGCCCGCGACACCACCTCTTCCAGCGTCTCCTGCACCATAAACCGGTCCCCGTTAATCAGCGTAATCATCGTATCCGGCGTGGATTCCACGTACCGGATCAGCTCCGCGTTCACCACGAACCGCTTGCCGTTCAGCCGCGTCACGTCAATCATATCCAACCTGCATCAGGACGTTCCGTAGACCCGTCCATATCGAACTCGCGTTCCAGCACGCGTCATCTTCAAGTGGCCTCGCGACAGCAGAATAAACACCCCTGCCGCGAGGCCCGGGTAATACCGACTCAGCGCCTTCCGACGCCTTGCGTTCAGTCGGCCTCGCGACAGCAGAATAAACACCCGTGTCGCGAGGCCCGGGTAAACCAGCATCGCGCCGTATTCCGGCACGCTTCATCCTAGCGGCTTCGCGACAGCAGAATAAACACCCTGTCGCGAAGCCTGGGTAAACCAGTCTCGCACCCGTTTCCGGATGCGCTTGTCTTCAATGGCCTCGCGACAGCAGAATAAACACCCCTGCCGCGAGGCCCGGGTAATCAGCTCACGCCTACCGGCCCAGCATCATCAGTTCCGTCAAAAGCTGGTTGCTCGTCTGAATCACGCGGCTCGACGCCGAAAAGCCCGTGCTGCTGACAATCAGATTGATGAACTCCCGGCTCAAATCCACGTTGCTCAATTCCAGCGCCGCCGACGAAATCGATCCGGCGCCCAGCTCCTGGGGCTGCTTGACTATCGCATCGCCGGAATTCGGACCGGTTACATAGAGATTGTCCGTCTGGGCGACCAGCCCTTCGTAATTTCGAAACGTCGCCAGAACCACCTGCCCCAGCGTCCGCGTCAGACCGTTGGTAAACGAGCCGGTGATGGTCCCGTCCGATCCGACCGAAAAATCCTGAAGCGTTCCCGCCTGGAATCCGTCCTGGCTCAGCAGCGAAACCGCTGAATTCATCTTGTAGCTCTTCATCGCGCTGAAATCCAGCGTGATCGTCTGCGGCGTCCCGGCGCCGGTCCCCTCCCGGTCGATGGTGATGACCAGGTCCGTCCCCTCCAGATAACTGCCGTTCGTATCGAAACTGACCGTACCCGATCCCAGCACCCGATCCACATCCGAATCATCGCTGGACTCCGCGTAAAACCGCCAGACCGTCCCGCTGGCATTCTTATCCAGCAGCACAAACGTCAAGTCGATATCCATCGGATTGCCCAGGGAATCATACGCCGTAAAGGAGGTTCGGACGCTCTCCACCTCCGTCTGCTGCGAGCCATCGGTCGAAAACGTAAATGGCAGACTCGTGACCGGATCCGCCGCCGCCGTCCCCTTGGACACTTCGATCGCCTTATTGCCAAGTTCCAGCGTGTTGGCTTCCCCGATATTCCCCACAATCTGAATCCCGTCGCCCGTCGCATTGATGGTCACTCCCGGAAGATCAATGGGATTTAAGGGATCCCCCGTAAAATCGGGCTGATCCGAAGAGGTATTGATCCCCAGCGCCTGCTCCAGCCAGTCCATGAATTCCCCCAGCGTGGTCGTCGCCTCCACCGTCAGCGTCTCCTCCGGAATCGTCTGTCCCCCCTTGATCGCTTCTTTCAGCGTAATGATATTCCCCTCCAGCAGAACATTCACCCCGTCCACCTGCAGGTCCGTCAGCAGCGTGGTATCGGCCAGCGGACCGCCGGCGTCCGAAAGACTCTGATTGTGAATCGTATCCAGGATCGTGCACACGTTCCCGTTGGCAAATCCGTCTTCATCCAGGGTCGCTTCCCCGCCGGCGTTCAAATTCCCGCTGAACGCCGCTTCCGACGTTGTCGCCGCGGTCGTAATCTCGCCGATGGGAATCCGCAGGTTCGTCAGGGTCCCTTCCACAATGTTGAAATTATTATCGACGCCGTACCCCTGCAGGAAATATCCGTCGGACGTCAGCAGGTAATTCTCGGAATTGAACTGAAAACTCCCGTCCCGCGTGTACGCCACCGAGCCGTTCGCCTTCTCCACAATGAACAATCCCTGGCCCTGCACCGCCAGGTCCGTCTTGATCCCCGTCGTTTCCGGCGCGCCGGCGGTAAAATCCCGCGTCACTCCGCCCACCGTCACGCCCGTCCCCACCTGCATGGGATTGCTCCCCCCCGTCGCACCCGACGCCGCCGTCCCGAAACTGAACGTGTTGTAAAATTGCGACTGAAACGACGCTCGCGACGACTTGAATCCGTACGTATTGACGTTCGCGATATTATTACCGATTACATCCATCCGGAATTCGTTGGTCTTCATCCCGGATAAACCGGCGAATAAGGAACTGGTTAAACCCATAGTATATACTCCTGACGTTCGTTAGTAAGGTTCTGTTTCATTCCAAAATCCCATCCCATCACGTGCTGCTGGTCTTGCTCGTCTGAATCCGGTACAATCCCGTCAAAGGCAGCACCGCATCGTCATCCAGAATCAGGTTGATCGTACCGTCATCTTCCATCTGATACCCCGTCACATAGCCCGTCTTCTTCGCATCCCCGTCAAACCCTTCCACATATTTCTGGGTCAGATACCCCACCGTATCCTTGTTCAGAATGCTCGCGCTCGACAGCGGCAGTTCCACCGTCTTCGCTTCGCCCGACGAATTCCTCGTCGAAAGCACCAGCGTCACCGTCTCGCCCTCCACCTTCATCGACTGCACAATGCCCGTCACGTTCCCGCCGTTCACCATGCCCGTCGCCACCGTGCCCAGAATGCTCTGGCTGCTGTCGCTGGTCATGCGGCTGACGTCCGTAAACGCGATCTTCTGACCGGTATCAATCTGCAGATACACCGCGTTGTCTTCCACCAGAACGGAGGAGACTCGACCGATCGCCGGATTGCCGTCCGAATCCGTCCCGGATATCACCTGCCCGATCAGCTGGCTCGCCGACGTCAGCTGCTGCTGCATCAGATAACTGCCGAACTGGCTGCTCATCTGATCCATCGAATCCGTCATGCTCTGCGACGCCTGCAGCTGCTGAATCCCTGAAATCTGCTGCAGAAGCTCCGAATTCGACATCGGCTCCAGCGGATCCTGGTTCGTCAACTGCGTAATCAAAAGCCGCATGAACTCATCGCTGCTCAGCGCCTGGCTTGTCTTGGACGTCGCCGTTCCGCTTCCGCTCACGCTGCTAACCGTACTCACGCGTTTCTCCTGTCTGGACGGCTCCGCCGCCGCTTTCCATCCGCCGCGCCCGCAGGCGTCCGGCTCCGCCGAATCGCCGCTTCGCTCGAATGTCACTTCTCTGGTTCCTTACACTTGTACATCCAGCCGATAAAACTGCGTTTCCTGCCAGCCGTCTCCACGGCCGGCGATCGCTCCCGAAAACGCCGCTTCCCCGGTTTCCGACTCCGTCGATTCCAAACCGGAATCATAGCCTCCTTGCCTGTATTCCGATCCGAAATCCTGCGAGAACGGGGACTGGAACGATTGCGATTGACCATCCTGCTGTCCGGACTGCGGATACGACTGGCCGTTCGAAGATCCCTGCTCCGACGACTCGTTCCGTAAATCCAGGCGAAGCTGAATCTCAATCTTCGCCGCTCCCAGCCCCTGCATCTCCAGCGCCGCCCGCAGCTCATGGCTGCTCTTCTGCAGCATCTGGTGCGCCTCCGTGCTCGTCGCCTGCATCTGTAAGTGCAGACCCGACGCACTGTGGCGAATTTCCACACGCAGCAATCCCAGCTCCGGCGGATCCAGTCGCAATTGCACGCTCGACGATCCGCCCCGGATGGCCGTTTGGGCTGCCTTGACCACCCGGTCCAGATTCGCCTGCGCGGGCGTTTCACCCGCTGCCGGATTGCCGCTCACCGCGCCCGTCTTTGGCATCTCGACCGTCACCTGCCTCTCCGCGTGGACCACATGGCTCACCGTCAGATCCGGAAGAGTTTGGGGCTGCTGTTTTCCGGTCTGGACGGCAGGCAATGCCTCCGGCGCGGGTTCCGCAGGAACGGCAAATTCCAAAAACGTTTGACTCGATGGCGTGGAATTCACAGGTTCTTTCTTCACCGCCGCCTGCCGCGAAGTTCCTTCCGCAAGCGGACTATTCATCGGCGGATTCCCCGTATCCTCGCCGATTTGACGTCTCCCCTTCACCGCCGCTTCTATCCGAACCGCATCCTCCCGCGGCGGTTCCTGAGTTTCATTCCCCGAATCCATCCCGCCTTCTTCCAAATCGATCACGGCTTCCGCCGGCTTCAACGTTTTTTCCGTCATGTCAGGCTCGTTCGGCAATACCTCCGCCGCCTGAACCGCATGGCTCCCGGCGCTCTCGGCCATCGCCGTGGAACCCCCTGTGCTGGCCGCCTGTTCCTGGGGTACAGCCGCCTGACGCTTCGGCAAGTCCTGCTTCGCCGCTGCATCCGCCGCCGGTTTCCCTTCTTCCTGTCCTTTCGGAACATTCACCGTTTCCGACTCCGGCTCCAAAGATCGCAACACATTCTGTTCCTCCCCTTCCTTCGCATGGTTTGTTTCAACCGGAATCTCCATTTCCGCCGCCGATAAAACAGCTCGGGGCTCTCCTTCGGTTTCCGCTTGCGTGTTTGCCGCCCCATCCGCCGGCAGGATTCCTTCCCCCGCCATGTCCCCCTCTGCCGGCACGTTCTCCGGAACCTCCTGCACTGCCGTCTCCGTAAAAATCGGATAAAAGTCCGGATTCCACATTTCCTCTCCCTGCGGCTCTTCCGGCACCGCCGCATCCCGCGTTTCCTCAGGCACATCCAGATCATCCGACGCAGGAATCTCTTCCACAGCCTCCGGCAATTCTGCTGGATTTTCCGCTTCCACCGGTTTCGAAGAAACACTCTCCGCCTCCGGAGCCTCCTCTTCTTTCATCGTTTCTTTTCGGCGGGTCCCGGGCAATCGGCGGTCCGCCGCTTCCGTACGCGGCCGGCTGCCCTCTTGGGTCTGCACCTCCGCCGCGGGAGAAGAGATCCCTCGATCCGTTTGCACCGCCTGAAACACCATCTCGAATCCGGTTTCGGATTCCAGGACGGACCGCTCCTTCGACGTCTTCGTCTGCCAGCTTCCCGTATCCAGTTTGAATTCCTGTATCCGCATCGTTGTTACATCCCGGCCCCAGCGCCGCCGTCCTGCTTGGGAGCGGCCGCTTCCACAACCGCTACATTCTGATCCTTCAGCTGCTTCAGCAGCCGCATGCGCTTTTCCTGCTCCTGCGGCGTCTTGAACTGGTTCAAGATCCGCGTCGCCACATCCGGCTTCATCGCCGACAAATACCGCACCGCCTCCGCGTCCTCCATCTTCATCAGGTCGTTCTTCGCGTACTTCGATTTCATGCTCGAATAATCCTGCAGCGCCTTGCGGAACCCTTCCGACTCCATTTTCTTCCGTTCCGTCTCCAGCGCGCCGGCAAACGCCGCCTCCTTCTCCTCCAGCTCCTTCTTCTGCTGATTCAGATTCCTCTGGAGCACATCCAGCGTAAACCGCATGTTCCGAAGCAGTTCCAGCTCCCGCTCCACCTGCCGCACGGCGATTTCTTTTTCCGCCTCTTTCGTCTCGATTCGGGCGCTCGCCTGCTGCGGCGCCTCCTCTTCCGCCTTGGCGGTCTGGATCTCTTCCGTCGGGGCAGCCAGCTTCTCCCCCCGCCACGTCGCCAGATACTGCGCCCGCTTCTCGCCGTCAAACCGCCCGGTCATCGCCCCATACCCCAGAAATCCCGCGATCGCCAGGAAGTGGATCAGCAGCAGAGTTATGATGATGGTTGCAATCGTCTTTGCCATCGGTTCAGCGATCCATTCCGCTATCCGTTTGCCGCCATACTCGCCGCCCGGCTCCCACGCAGATACCGGTTCGTGCTCATCTCATCCATCTGCCCCCGCTCGTACCGTTCCGCCTCCGACAAAAACCGCTCCCGCTGCTTCTCTTTCAGCTTCTCCAGGATCTTCTTCTCCTTCGCCGCCTCCGCCAGGTCCTGCCGGGCGACCGCCAGCTTTTTCTGAATCTCCCCCACCGTGTGAATCCGCTTCTGGATTCCCTGCTGCATATGCGACACATACATCAGATAATGCCCCATCCACGTCACATCCACCTCTCCCCGGCTGTGCTGGTCCTTCAGCGCCTCCCCTTCCTGCCGGATCGCCGACGCCATCTCCAGCGCCTGGCGCTGTTGCTCGGCAATGTCTCCCGCCAGCGCCCCCACCACGCGCTGCTTCTCGCGTTCCTTCTGCTCCCGAAGCCGAAGCAGCGGTTCCAGCCTGTATTTGTAATTCTTCATCGTTCGTTCCGCATCGACTCCGCCGCCTTATCGCGCCCCCGCCGGCGCCGCCTTGCCTTGCGCCCGCAGCGAATTCGCCAGCGATTTTACCTTCTGAATCGTCTCCGCCAGATTCGCCCGCTCGTCGATGCTCTGGCACAAAAACTGGCTGATTCCATTCCGCGCCCCGATCGCCAGATCGTACTCCGCGTTGGTCCCCGCCGCATACGCCCCGATATTCACCAGATCCTGAATATCCCGGTACACCGCCATCAGCCGGATAATCTCCCGCACCGCCTTCTGGTGTTCCGCGTCCGTCACATCCGCCATCACGCGGCTGATGCTCCCCAGAACATCAATCGCCGGATAGTGCCCCCGGTTCGCCAAATCCCGCGACAGCCACAAATGACCGTCCAGAATTCCCCGCATCACATCCGAAATCGGCTCGTTAAAATCGTCCCCTTCCACCAGCACCGTGAAAAATCCCGTAATGCTTCCCGTCTCGCTGCGGCCGCACCGCTCCAGAAGCCGCGGAAACAGCGCAAATACGCTGGGCGTGAATCCCTTCGTCGCCGGCGGCTCGCCCATCGACAGCCCGATCTGCCGCTGCGCCATCGCCACCCGTGTGATCGAATCCATCAGCATCAGCACGTTTCTGCCCTGATCCCGGAAATATTCCGCCACCGTCGCCGCCACGAACGCCGCCTGCACCCGAATCGGCTCCGGCTCGTCCGACGTGCTCACCACCACCACCGACCGCTTCAACCCGTCCCGGCCCAGGTCCTTTTCCAGAAATTCACGCACTTCCCGCCCGCGCTCCCCCACCAGGCAGATCACTGTCACATCCGCCGACGTATATCGCGCGATCATCCCCAGCCGCACGCTCTTGCCGACGCCCGCCCCGCTGAAAATCCCCATCCTCTGCCCGCCGGCACACGTCAGCATGGCGTCGATCGCCCGGATCCCCGTCCCCAGAGGCGTATCGATCCGCGCCCGCCGAAGAGGCGATATACTCTCCGCTTCAATCCCCCGTCGAATCGAGCACAGCAGCGGCCCCTTCCCGTCAATCGGCTCCCCGCAACCATTAATCACGCGGCCCAGAAGCGATTGCCCGAGGGGAACGCGAACCTGCACGCTTTCGCACAGCACCCTGTCCCCTCCCGCAATGCCCGTCATTTCATCCAGAGGCATCAAAATCGAGGTGTGCCCCCGGAATCCGATCACCCGCGCCGAAATCGAATCCCCGCTCCGCGGATAAATCCGGCATTGCGCCCCCAGCGGCGCGGCGAATCCTTCCGCCTCCACCGTCAGCCCGGCCAGACCCGACACCCGACCGGAAACCCCCTGAGGCAGACTCCGCCGTATGGTTTCTGTCCGCTGCTCCAGATAACTTGTATTCGCCGTCACCATGCCGTCTGGTTCATTCCTCTCATTCGCTCTGCATCACCAGTTCATCCCGAATCCGTTCCAGTTGCGTGCCCAGCTGCGCATCAATCTCCCCCTGCCGCATCGTCAGTACGCAGCCGCCCGGCTCGATGCTCTCCTCGGCTTCCAGCCGAACGCTGCGATACTGACCCAGCACCACTTCGCTCTTACCTGCCAGCGTCTGCAAAGATTCCAGAAATCCCGGCGCCACCTTCACCACCACATCCGTCTGGCCGACCACCAGCTCCAGCGCCGATTTCACATTTTCCGCCGTAACGTCCGCCCGCGTCAGTCCCAGCCTCTTCACCACCTTCTCCGCAATGGCAATCGCCAGTTTTACCGTATCCTGCTCCGCCTGCCACACAAGCTTCTCCCGAACCCGGTCAAACTCCTCAAACATCTTCCGAAGCGAACTCAAAACCTCGCGGCTCTGCTTTTCGAACAGCGCCTTCGCTTCCTGAAGCCCCTGTTCCTGCCCCATCTTCTTCCCTTCCGCCAGACCCAAGGCCAGCCCTTCCCGGTGCCCCTCCTCTTTGGCCTGCGATCGTTCCTTCTCGATCTGCTGTTTCGCTTCCGCCAGCAGCGCCTGCTTGTCCCGGTTCGCCTGCTCCAAAATGGCGCGGGCTTCCGATTCCACGTCCGCAAAGCTGAAAATCTTCGCGTTCACGGGTTTTGCATTCGGGATGGAAGCCTTCATCAACATCGTTTCGTCATGCCTGCCTGAAACCTAGTTCATTCCAGTCCAAAAACTCGTCACACGACCAGTTCCGAATCCCCGCCGCGGCCCTGGATGATAATCTCCCCCGCGTCCTCCAGACGCCGCACGATATCCACAATCTTCTGCTGCGCGTTCTCCACGTCGCTCAGACGCACCGGGCCCATGTATTCCATATCCTCCTTGATCAGCTGCGCCGCCCGCTCCGACATGTTCCCGAAAATCTTCTGCTTCAGCTCGTCGCTGGCTGTCTTCAGCGCCAGCGCCAGCTCGTCGTTGTCCACTTCCTTCAGCACCGACTGAATCCCCTTGTCGTTCACCAGCAGAATATCCTCGAACACAAACATCAGCCGCCGAATCTGCTCCACCAGGTCCGGGTCGTCCGTCTCCAGCGCCTCCAGAATCCCCTTCTCCGTCGAACGGTCCGCCAGGTTCAGTATCGCCGCCGTCGATTCCACACCCCCCGCCTTGTCGAACGTCTGCGACACAATATCGCTCAGGCGATGCTCCAGCCCCACTTCCACCTCCCGGATCACTTCCGGATTCGTCTGCTCCATCGCCGCGATCCGCTTGATCACCTCCACCTGCTTCTGCTGCACCAGTCCCTGCAGAATTTCCGCCGATTTCTCCGGCTGCAGGTGCGCCAGAATCAGAGCGATGGTCTGCGGATGCTCATCCTGAATGAACGTCAGAATGCTTTCCGCTTCCGCTTTCTGCAAAAACTGAAACGGCGTCTGCTGGATCGTCTGCGTCACCTGCTTGATAATGTCCTCCGCCTCCTCCTTCGGCAGGCACCGCGTCAGCAGCGCCTGCGCATACGACAACCCGCCCTGCTCCATGTACCGCCGCGCCAGAGCCAGATGATAAAATTCGTTGATCACCACATCCTGCTCATCCGCCGGAACGACATCCATTTCCGCGATCTTCCGCGAAACTTCCTCGATAGACTCCCGGTCCATCAGGCTCATCACCTTCGCCGCCGCGTCCTGCCCCAGGCCCAGAAGCAGAATCGCCGCCTTGCGAAGGCCCGGAATTACCTTTTCTGACGTTTCTTCCGCCATTTAGTCTTCCTGAATCCACTTGGTGATTAGTTTCGCCGCCGTTTCAGGCGATTCACTCACCATCTCTTTGATCTGCTCCATCACCTGCTGCGACCGGATGGCCTCTTCGCCCATCTCCAGACCCGTCAGCAGTCCGCTGCCGTCCCCCGCCACCATGTTGCTGTCTTCCACGCTCAGGGCGCTCATCGGCTTCTTGCCCATCATCACCGCCGCGTCCTCCTCGCTCACCTCCACGGATTGCGAGGACTTCCGGACCATCAGCAGCACCATCATCAGCGAAATCATCGCCAGCGCCGAGATCGCGATCTGCTTGCCGTACTGCCGGGCGATTCCCGCAAACGATCCGACTCCCGCCTCGGCCGACTCGCCGCCCCCGCCGCTCCCGCTGCCGTCCGCCGCCGCCACGCCGGCCGCCCAGTAATCTTCCACCGCCACCCGATCCTCGAATTCCGTACCCGAAAGCCCCACCGCCCGCATCACGATTCGCTTGATTTTCGGCAGTTCCTGGTCCTTCACCGCCTTGACGGCCTCCGCCGTCGGCTTCTCCTGCGAGCCCTGCTGCGCCATCTGCTCAAAATAACTCGACGGTATGCACACCGTCGCCGTCAAATCCTTGATTCCGCCCCGCGCTGTCTCGCTCGTTTCCTCCGTAAATCCCGCATACGGGGAATTCGTCCGGCTGGTCTCCTCCGACGTCTGCTTTTGCGAGGTCCCAGACCCGGCTCCGGGTGTGTCGGTCGCATTCGCCATCAATCCCGGCTCCTTCTGCGTCTGCACGTTTTCGCTGGCATCCTCCCGGCCCGTCTCCTCCACCGGCGCGTTCCAGCTCCCTTCCCCTTCCGGATTGTATTTCTTCTCATGCTTCCGCATCGACGTGATCTGGGGCGTCACATCCACCTGCACCAGCGCATTGCTCACCGGAAGCACCGCCAGAATCTTGTCCCGGTACTCCTGCTCGTACTGTTTCTTCAGCTCGATATAGTCACTGCTGAATTCCTCCCCTTCTGCCGCCACCGAAATCAGCCTCCCGTCCGCGATCACCTTCACGTTCTCCCGCTTCATCCGGTTGTTCGCCGAACTGACAAACGCCGCGATGCTCGCCGCCTGCTTCCGCGTAAACGTCATCCCCGGCTTCGTGTGAACCATCACCGACGCCGACGCCTCCGGCTGCACGTTGCTCAGCACCCGACGGCTCCCCTTGTTGATGAACACCTCCGCCTTCTCCACTTCCGGCCAGCCGTCCTGGATCGACTTCGCCAGCATCATCTGCAGCACCACCAGATTCTTGTTCTCCCGCACCGATTCCGGCGTCCAGATATTGCTGTCATCCAGCAGATACGACCACCCCACCGACGTATCCTCCGGAAGGACGTTCGCGTACCCCAGACGGGAAATCAAGGCCCGCTGATGCGTTTTTCGAACCAGTATCCGGTTCCCCTGGATCCGGCAGGGCTCATTCCACCCCACCAGCTGGTTCTCGATCCGGCCGATTTCCGATTCGGTCAAATCCTGGTTCAGCAGCGGAACCATCTCCCGCTGCGAACTCCAGACCACCATCATGTAAATGGCCGCAGACAAAATGACAAACAGCGAGCCGATAAACAGCTTGCTGCCGAGGTTCAGTCCGCCCAGGTTCGTCTGTATTTGTTTGATGATCCGGCGAAGGAACTCCATTTCCTTATGCCTCTTCTACGGGGTTATACTTTCATCTGCTTGACTTCCTCGTATGCATCCAGCAATTTATTCCGCATCTGCATCAAGGTCTGAAACGCCAGATCCGCCTTCTTCACCGCCGAAAACACTTCCGCCACCTGATCCGTCTTTCCCGTCGCCAGGTCCATCCGCGCCTGGTCCGCCTCGCTCTGCAGCCGGTTCACTTCATTAATGCTCTCCATCAGGAGGCTCTTGAAGTCCTTCCCGCCGGCCGGACTCTGGGCGTTCTTCGGTCCGCTGGCCTGCGTCTCCGGCCCGATCAAACCCGGCGTCCGTATTCCTGGATATGGCTCCACCATGTCGTTACCCTGCTGCTATCGTTGCGCCTTGCAATCCACGGCGTCCTGCCGTTTTCCATCCTTTCGCCGGCTCCGCCGGCGAACCATCCGGTCTCCTACGCCAGAATCCGAAGGGAGCTGTTCAGCATCGACTTGCTCACTTCCACCGCCGCCAGGTTCGCTTCATACGCCCGGCTCGCTTCCATCAGATTCACCATCTCCACCGTCGGATCGATTCCCGGAAGCTTCACATACCCGTCCGCGTTCGCATACGGGTGCGACGGATCATACTGCCATCGATACACATCCTGTTTCTCGATTTCGCTCACGTGCACGCCCTGACCGCTGCCGTCCCGGGCATCCCTGCCCACGCTGAACACCACGCTCCGTCGCTTGTAAGGCCCGCCGTCCGGTCCGTCCACCACATCCGCCATCGCGATATTCATCGCAATCGTATCGCTGCGAATCCGCTGCGCTACCAGTCCCGAGGTCGATATGTCTATCGCGTGAAACATCCGGTCCGATCATTCCTTACGATTCACATCCGTCACAGCCGGCCCCGTATCGCCGTCTCCAAACCTTCATACTTCCCGCGAAGAAGCTCGTTCACCACATTGTGCAGCAAACCGTTCTTCGACATCTCGCTCAACTGCTTTTCCACAAACCGGTTGTTCCCGTCGTGAAACAGCAGATTCTCCCCCTCCGCTTCCACCGGGTGGGCTTCGAGATGGCCATTCGAATCCCACCGATACGGCCCCGAAGACCGCATCTCCAGCGCCGCCGACGCGCCCTGCCGGTCACGCCGTTCCACCGCGGACCGAAGAGCCTCCTGAAACGGCGCCACCGGAAGATCCTGCATCTTGTAGCCCACCGTGTCCACATTGCTGATGTTGTTCACCAGCACTCGGTGACGCGCCTCGGTAAACGCGCTCACCTGTTCCAGGACAGGCACGCTTCCGCGATTCAGTAATGCTTCCAGCATGTCTCAAATACTCCATGCATCCGGCTCGAACCGGATACAAAAACAGCAGCCCAAAGATTCACTTAGCAAATCTCGTGCCGAACAAGCCACGCACCCCGCTCCTCTTGCCTGCCCGACTTTTCCAAGTCTGATTTTCATCGAAAAAATCATCTCTGCCGCCGAGAATCCCGCTCGTCCGAAAACCGGCGGGATTTCCATAGTTCCTTGCATCACAACCAATTACAAAACAATAGCAAAGCCAGACCCGATCCTTGCCTCGTTTTTCTCTCAAACCCGATTGGACATAAGATATACAAGTCGTGGCTCGCCTGCATCAATCTCTTACTCTCATCCGATTCGGCAATTTTTGCGCCTACTCGGCAATTTCTGCCTCTCAAAACGCGCTCCCCTCCATCTTCCAACGCTTGATTTTCATCCCCAGCGTCCGGACCCCGATCCCCAGCGCCGCCGCCGTCTTCTGTCGATGGCCCGAATACCGGTCCAGCGTCTTCTGCACCAGTTCCTTCTCCATCCGCTCCAGCGTCACCGGCTCTAGAATTGCCGCCGCCCCAGCCCCCGACGAAGGCTTTCCGGAAAAATCCAGCCAGTGACGAACCACATCGTCCGTAATCACGTCCGACGGCGCCAGAATCGATATCCGCTCCATCAGGTTCTCCAGCTCCCGCACGTTTCCCGGCCACGAATATCCCCGCAGCAGATCCAGCGCCGATTGGCTCAGCACCTTCAGGCTCGTCCCCTCCCGCTCCGCGCACCGACCCAGAAAATACTCGCACAGCGACTCCAGATCCTCCAGCCGCTCCCGCAGCGGAGGCAGAAAAATCGGCACCACATTCAACCGGAAGAACAAATCCTCCCGGAAACGCCCCTCCTTCACCCACTGCTCCAGATCCCGGTTCGTCGTCGCGATCACCCGCACATCCACCTGCCGCGTCAGGCTGCTGCCCACCCGCTCGAACTCCCGCTCCTGCAAGACCCGCAGCAGCTTCGCCTGAAGCGACATGCTCATCTCGCTGATTTCATCCAGCAGCAGCGTCCCCCCGGCCGCCCGCTCGACCTTGGACTTCCTGGATAGGCTGAAGCTCGGGGCGATTCGGGTCACCACCCGCTTCCTGGGCCTGGGCAATCCGGATCCCGTGACGGCCCGGACCTACGGGGCGATGAAGGAGGCCATCCGAAGCGCCGCAGTCCGCACGATCCAGCGGGCCCGGGAGTTCCCCTTCGATGGGGCGGTGGGGACCTCCGGGACCATCCTCAACCTGGCCCAGATCCTGGCCCACGAGGGGAGGACGACCCGGGAGGGAGCGATCGGGCTTTCGGCCCTGGGGGACCTGATCCGCCGCCTCTGCGCCCTTTCGCTCGCGGAGCGGCGCCAGGTGCCCGGGATCAACCCGGAGCGGGCGGACATCCTGATCGGGGGGGCGGCGGTGCTGGAGACGCTGATGGAGGGGTTCGGCCTGGAGGAACTCCGGGTCAGCGAGCGGGGGCTGCGGGACGGATCGATCAGGGG
>CAZOTP010000007.1:0-10556 GCA_964582655.1 uncultured Pirellulales bacterium
AGGACATCACCTATTTTCACGCGCTGTTCTGGCCGGCGATGCTGATGGGCGCGGGATTCCGGACGCCCACACAGCTTGCCATTCACGGATTCCTCACGGTCAACGGCGAGAAAATGAGCAAGTCGCGGGGAACGTTCATCACGGCGGCGATGTACCTCAAGCATCTGGATCCGCAGTTTTTGCGGTATTATTACGCCTGCAAGCTCGGGCCGGGAACGGAGGATATCGACCTGAGCGTGGAAGATTTTGTTAGCCGCGTGAACAGCGATTTGGCGGGGAACGTGGCCAATCTGGCCAGCCGGTCGATTTCTATGCTCAGCGGCAAGCTGGGCGGCAAACTGGGAACGATGAACGCGGAAGGTCGCAAACTGCTGGAAACGCTCAGCGGTGCGGCGGAAGAGGTTGCGCAGGAGTACGAAAGCCGCAATTACGCCTCGGCGATCCGGCGGATTCTGAGGCTGGCGGACGATGTGAACCGGTATATCGATGAACGCAAGCCCTGGTCCGCCGTGAAGACGAACCCGGAGGATGCCAGGCAAACGCTGACGGCGGTGATTAACGCGGTGCGTGTATTGGCGATTTATCTCAAGCCGGTGCTGCCCCGGTTCGCCGAGAAGATCGAAGGGATGCTGAAGGTGTCGCCTTTGCGGTGGGAGTCGGCGGGGGAGATTCTGGAAAACCGGGATATTAATGGATATAATCGATTGATTGAACGCGTGGAACTGGAAAAGGTGCAAGCGATGATCGAAGAGAACAAACAGCAGATGGCGGCGGATGTGACGGCGAAGAAACCCGGACCTCTGGAGGCGGAGCCTCTGGCGCCGCAGATTACGTTTGAGGAATTTATGAAGGTGGATCTGCGGGTGGCACGGGTGATCAGGGCGGAAACGGTGGATGGGGCCGACAAGCTGCTGCGGCTGGAGCTGGACCTGGGCGGCCAGACGCGGACGGTACTGGCCGGGATTCGCAAGGCCTATACCCCGGAGCAGTTGTTGAATAAAAAAATGATTGTAGTGGCGAATCTGGCCCCGCGGAAGATGAAGTTCGGCGTCTCGGAAGGAATGATCCTGGCGGCAGGAACCGGCGAAGCGGAAGTATTTGCGCTGACCGTGGATGAAGGGGCCAAGCCCGGCCAGAGAGTGCATTGACCACGCTAAAATTACAACGGTAAAATTGGTATGACGAAGCCAAAATACAGTATTGAGCACATTGTGGAGACCGACGGGCGGTATCCGCTGTCGGCGGTGCAGTTTTTGCGGGAAGGGCTGGGGTACACCGTGAACCAGTGCTATACGGAGAAGCAGCAGGAGGAAGCCGGTGGCCGCTGCCATGTAACGGGCAGGCAATTGTGCGAGGGGCTGCGGGATATGGCGCACAAGAAGTGGGGGCTTCTGAGCTATTCCGTTCTCAAAAGCTGGAACGTAACGCGGACGCGGGATTTCGGGGAGATGGTGTTCCTGCTGGTGGAGAATGGATGGATGCACAAGGAGCCGCAGGACAACATCGAAGATTTTGATGAGGTCTATGATTTTCAGGAGGCGCTGGTTCGGGATTACGATTTCGGCGCGGAGTGAGGGAACTCAGGGGGTCAGTTCGGGAGGCAGGGAATTGGGCCTATACCAGATTTTGCCGCACCAGGAGGCTTCTGGTGCGCCTTGCGTTTCGAGAACAACGACCGAATCGAGGGAGTCGGAAGCGGATTCGGGCAGATTAATCAGGATGCGATAATCCTTTTCCAGTGGCATGCCAAGGCGTTTTCGGTCTTCGTCGGAAAGGATAACAGGGGCCCCGTCAGGGTGTGTGAGGTCCTGTCGGATGACGGGAAGGGGAGTTTTATCGGGATCGGCAAGAAGATAGGCCGCGGTGATTTTGTTGACGATGGAGGGGAGTTTGATCTGACGGGTTTCGGGCCAGTCGAAGAGGTGCAGGTACATGCGGTCCGGTACGACGGTGCAGAAGCCCTGTTTCCATCTGCCATGGGAAAAAATGCCGGGCTGAGTCCCATAGATGGATGAGCCGTATTTCTGAAGCCACAAGCCGACTTCGCGGAGATTTTGAGCCGCCGGCGCGGGGATGACGCCCCGGGCGTCTGGTCCGACGTTGAGGAGGAGGTTTCCCCCTTTGGCGGAGCACTCGGCGAGCATCTGGAGGATCTGTTTTGGGGATTTCCAGTTCTGGTCGTCGGTCTTGAATCCCCAGGAGTTGTTGGTGGTCATGCAGGATTCCCAGTCTTCGCGTGGGAAGCCTTCCTCGGGGATTTTTCGTTCGGGAGTAAAGTAGTCGCCTCGTTTGGGCCAGGGTTTTCCGATCCGGTTATTAATAATAATGTGGGGGGCCAGTGTTCGAATATGGGCTTCAAGTTCATCAGTGATTTCAACGGTCCAGGTGGGGTCGAAGCCGCCATCGAACCAGAGGATGGAGATTTCGCCGTACTTCGTGAGAAGTTCGGTGATCTGGTTTTTGACGTAGTCCGCATAGCGGCGGAAATCCGCGCCAGCGGCGGGGCGGGCATCTTTTTTCCAGCGGGGCAGAGCGTCGGGGTGGTGCCAGTCCCAGATGGAATAGTACCAGCCGATTTTGATTCCCTGCCGGCGGCATTCATCGGCGAGTTCCTTCATGATGTCGCGCCGGAAGGGGGTTGCATCCATGATGTCATAGTCGGTGTACCGGGAGTCGAAGAGGCAGAAGCCGTCGTGGTGCTTGGCGGTGAAGACGATGTATTTCATGCCGGCGTCTTTGGCGAGCTGAACCCACTCCCCGGCGTTGAAGCCTGCGGGATTGAATTGTTTGGCCAGGGGTTCGTATTGATCGACGGGGATGGCGGCGTAGTCCATAATCCATTCGGCGGCAAAGCCGTAGGTATTGCCATTCCACTGTCCGGCGGGGATGGCATAAAGCCCCCAGTGGATGAACATACCATAGCGGTCCGCACGCCACGGGGCCAGGCGCTGGTTGTGCTGCTGGAGGGTTTCGGGAAAAACGGAAAGCTGTTCGGCGTGAAGGGGGGGAAAGAAGGTTGTCAAAAGGACACCGAGGAGAGGAATGAGGGGGAATCGGTTCATTGTACCGATCTCCAAAGGGGATTTTTATGGTTTCTCACGGTATTTGTTTATGGCTGAAAAGGGGGGAAAAGTCAAGGAAGCAGAAATTGCCGAATTTCGGGACTGGGAAGCGCAAGATTTGCGCGTGAAGTTATGCGGCGAGCGTGATTCGTTGGCAAAAGAGATTTTTATATTTTCTCAAAAAATTCATAAGTAGTTTTGTATCAATATGTTACGATAATACAAGCCGGTTTTTAACAATATTTTCTAAAATAATTGAATTTGGCATATTTTTTGCGAAAGAGGATTTTCAAGTTGGATTGGCGGTTTATATCGCGGGCGTCAGGAGGATGCCTGCGGGATAAGGACGAACGACAGATGTTTTCAGAGAGCCAGCAGGATAGCAAGGGCTTGGCGTCGGCGGAGCAGGAGGCTCCGGGCCGGATCGACGGGATTCTGGAGAGAATCCTGTCCGGCGAATTGGCGGAACGGATTCTGGACGCGGCCCGGTTGGCGTATGTGCAGGAAATGTGTCTGGTCGTATCGGAAAAGCCGTCCAAGGTCGAGTCGGAGCATTCGGCCGCTTAGCTTAAGGATGAGCTATGATCTACGGGATGTATGTGTCGGCTGCCGGAGCCATGGCGAATTCGTATCGACAGGATGTCATTGCGAATAATTTAGCCAATGTGGATACGGTGGGCTACAAACGTGACCTGGCGATGTTCCGGGCTCGGACGACCGCGGCACAGGAAAGCGGATCGTCTCGCTATTCCTCGTCCCTGCTGGATGGGATCGGGGGAGGCGTATTTTCATTGCCGACCTACACGGATTTCTCCTCCGCCACGATGCGGGAGGTCGAGGATCCGTATTCGCTGGCGATTGCCGGAAAAGGATTTTTCCAGGTCCGGAGGGAAAGCGGCGTAGGGTACACTCGGGACGGACGGTTCGCCCTGAACGAGCAGAATCAACTGGTTACCTTCTCAGGAAAATTCCCTGTCCTGGATGAACAGGGCCAGGCGATTGTCGTTGACCGCGCGCAGGATTTTTCGGTGAGTGATTCGGGAGTGATCAGCCAGAACGGCCAGCCGGTGGCCAAGCTGGCGGTCTGTGAGATACCCGATCTCCAGTCGCTTCGCAAGAAGGGAGATAATCTGTATGTGGATGACTCGGGACAGACTCCGGTAAAGGGCGTATCGGGTGTGAAGCAGGGATTCCTCGAAGGCTCGGGCGCGGATGCAACCCAGAGCCTGGTCGATTTGATTCACACGCAGCGGATGCTGCAGATGAATTTGAATATGCTCAAAATTCAGGACCAGACGCTCGGCCAGGCGGTGGCCCGTCTGGGAATGATATCGTAATGAAACTCAATAGGTTGAAATAGAAAGCAAAACCATGTCAGTATCTTCTCTTTACACGGCGGCAACCGGGATGCGGGCGATGGACACCAAGCTGGATGTCATCGCGAACAACCTGGCCAACTCCGGAACGACGGGATTCAAGGCGTCGCGGGTCAATTTCGAAGATTTGTTTTATGAGGAGCGCCGCCAGCCGGGAGCGATTAATTCGCTGGGGCAGCGGACGAGCACGGGGCTGTTTGTGGGACTGGGCACCCGGGTCTCGAACACGCAGCTCGATATGCGTACCGGCTCGCTGGAAGAAACGGGAAGACCCCTCGATGTGGCCATCAGCGGGGAAGGATTTTTCAAGGTGCGGACGTTTGACGGAATCGGCAACGGCGAGGCCTACACTCGCGACGGGAATTTTATCATTAATAATGAAGGCAATCTGGTGTTGGGCACGGCCGACGGCCCGCTGCTGGATCCCCAGATCAATCTGCCGGAAGATGTGGACCCCAATTCCATTACGATTCTGGGGGATGGGCGAATCACCGCGATGGTCGCCGGAACGGCCACGGAAATCGGCCAGTTTGAATTGTACCGCTTTCCCAATCCGCACGGCCTTCGTCTGGAGGGCGGGAATCTGCTGACCGAGACCGAAGCCAGCGGCGCGCCGCAGTCCGGCATGCCGGGAGAGCAGGGTTTTGGCACCCTGACGCAGAATTATCTGGAAGCGAGCAACGTCGATCCGACCCGGGAACTGGTGGATCTCATTCGGACGCAGCGGAGCTTTGAATTGAATTCCCAGACCATCAAGGCGGCGGATGAAAATATGCAGGTGGTGAACCGGTTACGGTAATGAAGTGTTGATATGAACAAGCACAGGACGGCGATACAACTGATTGTTTTGATTCTGCTGACAGGCTCGGCGGCCATGGCGGGAACGGGTCGGATTGAAATCCGACTGCTTTCCCAGAGCGAACTGAGCGGGCCGGCGGTCCGGCTGTCGGATGTGGCCCAGATTCGCGCTGAGTCCGAAACGGAACAGGAAAAGCTGGGCGGGATCGAGGTGGCGAAAATCTCCGAAAACATTCGCCAGGGCCGCATCGGGCAGAGCGATGTGATTCAGGGATTGACGCAGGCGGGCTATCGGCCTGCGCAAATTGATATCTTCGGTTCGGCGAGCTGTTCTTTTTCGCTCAAAGGAAATGAGCCGGCGGCAGAGCTGTCGCCGGTCCAGAATGCAGCCGATCTGACGTCGAACGCGGCGGACGGATCGGAGGGGATAGAGGCCCCGCCACAGGCCGGGATAAATCCCGACGCGGGCGGAGAAACCCTTCGAAGTCATCTGACGGCTCTGGTGTCGCAGGCGACAGGATATCCGGCGGAAAGCCTGTTTGTCGAATGGCGATGCCGGAAGGAAGGGATTCTGGATGAGCCTTGGACCGAGGGAAGGTGGGAGATTCGACCGGCAGGGGCGATTTCGCTGGGTTCGGTGCAGTTTTCGATTCGGGAGAATGGATCGGAAAAAATCGAAGAGAAAACGTCTCGCGGAAAAAACGCGGAGCTTGCTGTGAACGGGATGGCCTATTATGTCTATCGGTGTTTGGCGGCGGTTCGAACCATGCGCCCCGGAGAGGTCATTGGCAAACAGGATGTGAAGTGGGTGGTCCGAAAGGCCGATTCGGTCCAGGATGCGGGAATCCGGAATCTCAGTGAAGCGGAGGGACAGGAGGTTCTCTCGACCATTCGGGCGGAACAGATCCTGCTGCCCCGAATGATTCGCAAACTGCAGTTGGTGAAGCGGAATGATCGGGTGGACGTGATCTCGAGAGTGGGGAGCGTCGCGGTGAGTATGCAGGGAATCGCCAGGAACAGCGGGGGATTGGGGGATGAGATTCTGATCGGACAGGAACACAGCAAGCAGATTCTTCACGGTCGGATCATCGGCCCCGGAAAAGTAACGGTGGACGGCGAATCCGGGACCCCGGCTCCGCTGCAGGTCCAGGAAAGCGTGGTGAATGCAAAATGAAACAGCGGCATTCGATCATGATACTAATCGTTTTGAGCCTGATTTTGACGCAGGATTCCCTTAGCCGGGCGGATCAGAACAACAGCCTCTTTGGCCACAAGGACAAAGCGGAGTCACATGCCGCGATGAATGTAGCGATCAATTCGCCTCCGGCGTCGCCGGTGGTATCGCCCGGCGGCACAAGCGGTCCAGAAACCGCTTCGACGGGAGAATATAAGTCCGGAAACAAAAAAGAGACCCGGGTACTCAAGGCGTCGTGGATCGCGGTCGCCGAGCCGAATCCGAAGGAATTCCGGGTTCACGATTTAATCACGATTGTGGTGCATGAAGTGAGCCAGTCCTCGACGAAGGCGAATACAAAATCGGAGAAAGATTTAACCTTCAACGCGAAAATCGCTGACTGGCTTCGGCTGACGGACGGGAATCTGCGCCCCGACAAACAGCGAAATGGCGATCCGACGGTGGATCTTTCCCTGCAGCGCGAACTGGAGGGAAAGAACGACATCAAGCGGGAAGACAAGCTGATGACACGGATTCAAGCCGAGATCATCGATATTCTACCCAACGGAAACCTGGTGATGGAAGCCAAACACAAGGTGACGACGGATGAGGATTCCACGACGATTACGCTGACCGGAATCTGCCGGAGCAAGGATGTGGGGACGGATAACACCATTTTGTCGAATCAATTGGCGAATCTGGATGTGAAAAAGGAGCATGAGGGGATCGCCAAGGATACAAACAAGCGAGGCTGGCTGACGAAGTTTCTGGAGAAAGTCAGTCCCTTTTAATCCATGAAAAGAGCAACTGCGATGAAAACATACACAATCCAAACCATCGAGGCAATGCGGGCGAAGCGGACGGGAAAATGGTACCGAAGGGCCTTTGTTGGCGCCACGATGCTGCTGGGACTCAGCGCCTCGGCGGGGGGATTGACGCAGATTCGTGACATCGCCCGGCCTCTGGGGGAGCGGAACAACAAGCTGATTGGGGATGGAATCGTCGTGGGGCTGAACGGAACGGGCGACGGCGGCGATGCGCTGGTGACGATCCGGCCGCTCATGGCGATGATGGAGAAAATGGGCAACCACGTTCAGGATGTCAAGGATTTGAAGAATGCCAAAAACGTCGCCTATGTGTTCGTGACGGCGGAGCTGGGCTCGAACGGTGTGCGGAACGGCGACAAGATTGACGTTCAGGTGCACAGCGTGAAGAGCGCTAAAAGCCTGGATGGCGGAACGCTGATGCTTTCCTTTTTGCGGAGTTCGAATCATGAAGACGACCGGATTCTGGCGATTGCCCAGGGACCGGTCACCATCGTGGATCCGGCGAATCCCAGCAACGGCGTGGTGAAGAACGGAGCGGATATCGAACCGGACTTCTTCCATCATTATGTGGATACGGATCCGCGGACCGGGCGAAAAACCTTCACGCTGGTGCTTCAGGATGAACTGGCGAGTTTTCAACTGGCCAAGACGGTGGCGGAAATCATCAACGAGGAGATGGCGCTGCCCGGGCAGAACGACCAGAACCTCTTCACCGAGCCGACGGCGCACGCGATGGATCCGAGAAACGTTCAGGTTCTGATTCCCGAGAGCCAGGGGGACAACGCCTCGCAGTTCATCGCGCGGGTGATGAGCCTGCCGATCGAACTGCCGGACCCCGAGGCGTGCATCGTGGTCAATACGCGGACCCAGACGATTGCGATCACGGGAAACGTCGAAATCGCCCCGGCGATTGTGCACGTGAACGGCCTGTCGATTCAGATTGTCAATCCCGAACCCCAGCCCAGCGAGGATCGACCGATGGTGACGAAATCGCAGTGGAGCCGGTTTGATACCTCCGGCTCGCCGGGCGTGAAGATTACGGAATTGATCAAGTCGCTGGATCAGCTGAATGTGCCTTCAGAACAGAAAATCAACGCGATTTTCGCCCTGGAGCGGACGGGGGCCCTTCGGGCGAAGATTGTGCGGGAGTTTTAGATCGTGATGCAGAACGGAACGGTGACAACCCGGCAGACGAACGCGGAGCTGATTCAGAACGCGAATCTGGTGTACAACCAGATTTTCTGGGGGACGCTGCTCCGGGAATTTCGGGAAACGAGCGAACCGACGGTTCTGGACGGCGGGCGGGGCGGCGCGATTTTCACCCGGCAGCTCGATCAGGAAATCATCCGGCGGATGAGTCTTCGCGGCGAGACGACGCCGCTGGCGAAGTGGCTGACGGACAAGAACCGATTGCGGAATTCGGAACTCGTGCCTCTTCGGGCGATCGAATCTGCCGGTGCGAGACCGGCGGAGGCGCTGCATGGCTGATGCGATACAGGAACTGCTGGACTATATGAGCGAGGAACTGCGCAAGCAGAAAACGCTGGCCGAGGTGCTGGACCACAAACTGGACGCGATGCGCCATTACGACATGTCGCGACTGGAGGCCCTCTCTGCGAAGGAGCAGACGCTGGTGGAGATGATCCAGCAGACCGCCGGAATGAGGGAGGAAATTTTGCGGAAGGTGTCCCAGCAGCTGTTTCCGGATGCGCCCCGGCGGCGATGGAGCGCAAGGCAGCTGGCGCAGGCCGTCGCGGAGCCGACGCGGGGAAAGCTCCTGGCGATGGCGGATGTATTAAAATCGACGGCGGAAAAGGTGCAGAGACTCAACCGGGTCAATTCCCTGGCCACGGAAAAAGTAATGCATCATTTCAATCATATATTCAGTTTAATCGCGCAGTCGGGCCGCGATATCGGCCTGTACAGCCAGTCGGGAAAAAAATCGCTGCTGGATCAGAACCGGCTGGTGGATGCCATCGCGTAGAATTCGAATGAATACCCGGATGGGTCAGGATAAATTATGGCGTTAATCAACGGAGCATTGCAGATTGGTCGGAGCGCATTGACGGCGTCGCAGGCGGCGCTGTCGGTGACGGGGAACAACATGGCCAATTCCGCCACCCCGGGCTATTCGAGGCAGCGGGTGGACCTGACGCCGACGCAGTACACCGAAATCGTGCCCGGAAAATATACCGGAACGGGGGTTTCGATCGCCAGTGTGACGCGGCTGGTCGATGAGGCGCTGAATCAGCGGATCCGGACGGCGGTGAGCGATTCCGCCTCCTACAACGTGCAGCAGCAGGCGATGACGCGGGTCGAGGCGGTATACAACGAATTGACGGATGAGGATTTGTCCTCGCAGCTGGATGCGTTTTTTGCGTCCTGGGGAAAACTCCAGAACGATCCGGACAATGAGACGCTTCGGGGGAACGTAATTCTGGAAGGAAAGAACCTCTGCAACTTGATGCGGCAGATGCGCAGCGAACTGACGAGCATTCAGGAAGATCTGGATACGCAGGTCCGGGCGCAGGTGGCCGAGGCGGATTCCCTGGCCAAACAGATTGCCGAACTGAACGGGCAGATTACAGTCAGCGAAGCGGGGCAGGCGGGATCGTCCGCGGCGCTGCGGGATCAGCGGGATCAACTGCTCAAGCAGCTCAGTGCGCTGGTGCAGATTAATGTTCGGGAAGTGGAAGGGGGCTCGGTGAACGTGTTTATCGGAAGCCAGCCGCTGATTCAATATTCCCAGTCCCGGGGCCTGGAATACGTGGAGAAGGAAGACGCAAACGGCATGATGCAGTCGATGGTGGTGTTTTCGAACAACCAGGATTCGATTGAACTGACCAGCGGGAAGATCGGCGGTCTTCTCACGGCGCGGGATGAGCAGCTCGGCGGTGTGATCGGGGACCTGGATGAATGGGCGAAGTCGCTGATCTATGAAGTGAATCTGCTGCATTCCCAGGGACAGGGGCTGACGGGATTCGAGTCGGTCACGGGGACGTACCGCGTTTCGGACGCTGATGCGTCGCTGGCCGACAGGACCGCCGCGGGACTGGAATGGGCCGTGAACAACGGCGTCATTAATGTACAGGTGTATGACAAGAACACCCAGCAGACCGTGACGACCCAGATTTCGATTCGGGAGGGAATCGACGGCAGCGACATGACGCTGAACGATCTGGTAACGGCGATGAACGGCGTGGGGAACATTACCGCGTCGGTGGACGGAGAGGGGCGGCTGAAAATCGAAGCGAATTCGGGATACACGTTCAACTTTTCGGCGGCCGGGGATTCAGGAAGCATGAGCAATGTGCTGGCG
>CAZOTP010000007.1:10566-28751 GCA_964582655.1 uncultured Pirellulales bacterium
TACAGGTGAACGACAGTCTCACGGCGAGTCATCTGGCGGCGGGATCGACTTCGGATGCGACAAACGGCGACATTGCCGGGGGGATTTCTGACTTGGCGACGACGGCGGTGGATTCCCTGGGCGGCATGAGCCTGGTGGAAAGTTATACGGCGATGGTGGGGGAGATCGCGGTGGAAAGCAAATCCTCGCAGGATAATTACAAAGCGGCGGAAGTGGTTCTGCTCACGCTGGAGAATGAAAGAGAGAGCATCTCGGGCGTATCGATCAATGAAGAGGCCGTCAGCATGATTACCTACCAGCGAATGTTTCAGGGGGCGGCGCGGTACATCAGCGTCATCGATGAACTGCTGGACGATGTGATCGGGTTGGTGGGGTAAGACGAGAAAAACGCCATGAAAAACAAAACCAGGTATAAGGAAGTGGAACCATGCCTTCGGCGGTAAAAGCAAGCGGCGTATCGCGCATCTCCGTGCTGATGCAGTCGAATCTGCTGCTGAACAACATCCGGGCCAATTCCGTGGATTTGCTGAAGGTGCAGGAGCAGATGACCTCGGGTCTGAAAATTTCACGGCCCAGCGATTCCCCGGCGGACGCCACCACGATTATGAGCATGAACAGCCAGCTCGAGCGGTATGAGCTGTTTTTGAGCAACATCAGCAGCGCAACCTCGTATCTTTCGCAGGCGGATTCGTCGCTCCAAAGCATGTCCACTCTGCTCACCACGGCGTATAGCACGGCGCTGGAGGGCGTCGGCAAGAGCAAGGACGAGTTGTCAGCGATGGCCAATACGATTGACTCCATCATATCCTCAATGCTGGACCAGGCCAATCGGACTGATTCCAAGTCTGGAAATTACGTGTTTGGGGGCCAGAATGGGACAACGGCGCCGTTTGCGTCCATGTACGACGGGATTTTATTCTCCGGGAGCCTGGCTCGGATGCAGACCCGCATCGGATCCACCAATGTCATCGAGTTCAGCATGAACGCAAATGAGGTGTTCGGCGCTCTCAGCAGCGAGGTGGTGGGCATCGCGGATCTGAGTCCCGACATTACCTCGGACACGCTGCTGGCGGATCTCAACGGGGTTCTGGGAGAGGGAATCCGAAAAGGCGCGGTTCTGATCGGCGACGGTTCAACCTCGACGCAGGTGGATTTGAGCGATTGCGTAACGGTGGGAGACGTGGTGGACAAACTGAATGCGACGGGACTGGTGACGGCTGCCATCGGGGCGGATGGAACCAGCCTGACCATAACGACGGCAGGATCGGATTTGACGATCCGGGAAGTGGGCGCCGGCCATGTCGCGCGGGATCTGGGAATCTATGACGCGACAGGCGGGGATACGATCATACTGGGCCAGGACGTGGATGCTCGCCTCACGTCGGCCACGCCGGTTGCGGCGCTGGCCGACGGGGCGGGCATCGATTTAACCTCGGGTCTGATTATCCGCAACAGCAGCGTCAGCGGCGGTAGCGAAGTCATCGACCTGAGTTCGGCGGTCACGATGGAGGATGTCCTGAACGCGATTAATTCGTCGGGGCAATGCGTTCGCGCGGAAATTAATTCGGACGGGACAGGAATCAACGTCTTTAATACCCTCAGCGGCTCGCGAATGACTATCGGGGAAAACGGCGGCACCACGGCGACGGACCTGGGGATTCGGTCCATGGCGGGGAGCACGAAACTTTCGGACCTGACAGGCGCCACTGGAATTCATCCAACGGCGGGTGCGCCGGATCTTCAGATTACGGATCGGTTTGGAAACAGCTGCCAGGTGGATCTGGATTCGGCCCAGACGGTGCAGGATGTGATCGATTTGATCAACGCGGCGGCCGCGGCGGCGGGCGTGAGCGTCAGTGCGGATCTGGCGACGGTGGGAAACGGGATTGAACTGACAATGACGGCGGCGGGCGGGATGGGGAATCTCACCGTGACGCAGATCAACGGAAACGGATACTTCCTCGCGAAGGAACTCGGACTGGAGCAGTCCGTTGCCAGCGATACGCTGACGGGGGAAGATGTCAATCCCATCGAGCCGGATGGGGTATTTTCCCATTTGATCGCCCTGCGGGACGCGATGCTCAGCGGAGAGGGAGCCGATGTGGATCAGGCGATCACGGAAATCGCGGCGCTGATTCAGGGCGATCAGGAGCGAATTCGGACGGCCCTGGGACAGGTGGGCAGCCAGGAACAGGCGATGGAAGCGTGGAACACGCGGATGGAAGACAATATTCTGGCGATCAAACAGCTTCGTTCGGACATTCAGGATATCGATTTTACCGAAGCGATCACCCGGTATCAGAATTTGTACACCGCTCTCCAGGCCAATTTGATGACCGGTAGCCAGTTGACCAATATGTCCTTGCTGGATTTTTTAGGATAACCCAATGAATTCCAAAAACGGATATTCCGTTTTCAAACGATCGTGGATAACCATTCGCCCCGGGACCGGGGTTGCCGGAGGATCCGGCACGCGAACCGGCGGACGGTTCGCGGAATCCAGACCATGGATGTTGTCCCTGTACTGTCAGGGACAAGGAGGATTGTTGGCATGAAGGTCCAAACGACTAGATTCGGCCAGATTGAAGTGGAGGATGACCGAACGATACGGTTCGAAAAGGGGGTCCTGGGATTCCCGCAGGACCGCGATTTTGTGCTTCTGCAGACCAATGAGGAAGGAAACTTCTTCTGGCTGCAGTCGGTGCATCGACCCGAACTGGCCTTTGTGGTGTGCGACCCCCTGCTCTTTGTCACCGATTACCTCGTTCCCCTGAAGGAACAGGAAAAGGCGGAGATCGGCCTCTCGGACATCAAGCATGTTCAGATGTTCATCATCGTGAACAAGGTAGGCCGCGAACTGACGGGAAATCTGCAGGGACCGCTGGTCATTAATGCTATGGAGCGGCGAGGCATGCAGATGGTTCTTTCGGAAAAGAAATACAGTACCCGGCATCCTCTGATAAATCTGGACCGCGTGGCGGACCAGAAGCGTCAGGCCGTGTCCCGGACGGCGTAAGCCCGACGAGATGCGGTGTCCCGGGGTGTGGTCGGACCGGTTTCGATGAAACGGGTGCGACGGCCCCGCTTGTTGGAAGGATGAAACTTCTTATCCGCCCAAACGGGCGAAGGAGATGAGGATGCTGGTGCTAAGCCGACAGAAAGACCAGACAATCATGATCGGCGACGATGTCGAGATCACGGTTGTCGATATCCGGGGCGACAAGGTTCGCCTGGGAATCAATGCCCCGGCCCATATACCCGTGCATCGCAAGGAAGTGTATGAAGCGATTCAGCGTGAGAATCGTGAGGCGGCGACGATAGGACTGGACGACATTTCGAATGTCCCGCCTTCGCCCCCCGTTTGCAATAATCGGAAAAAAGAAAACGGAAACAGCGAACCAAAATCAGAACCCAAAAACGGAACCACGGAATGAACGGGACTCAAATGACAAATTCCCACACGCGGGCAGGATGCCCCGTCCGGCAGGATGCCGGTCGTTTCACGAGTGCCCTTCCATTCTGAAGCCAAAATCAGTCAAGGAGGATTCCTGATGGCTAGAATCAATACGAATATTGCGTCGATGACCGCCCAGATGAATCTGGCGCGGGCGAACAAAAGCCTGAGCGCCACGCTCCAGCGCCTCAGCACGGGGCTGCGAATCAACCGCGGCGCCGACGATCCCGCCGGCCTGATCGCGTCGGAAGCCCTGCGATCCGAAATCGCCAGCATCG
Source organism: uncultured Pirellulales bacterium (assembly GCA_964582655.1). Lineage (GTDB taxonomy): Bacteria > Planctomycetota > Phycisphaerae > Sedimentisphaerales > SM23-30 > CAZOTP01. The sequence continues at coordinate 14,299 of CAZOTP010000007.1, forward strand.
AGAAGGCGATCGGAAATTCCCAGCGGGCCTCGAACGTCATTGCCACGGCGGAAGGCGCGCTGTCGGAAGTAGCCTCGCTCCTGGTCAATATCAAGGAGCTGGCTGTGGAAGCGGCGAACACCGGCGCCATGAGCCAGACCGAAATCGAAGCGAACCAGCTGCAGATCGATTCGGCAATCGACAGCATCACCCGCATCGCCAATGCGACAACATTCGCCGGATTGCATCTGCTCAACGGAAACCTTGGATACGTCACCAGCGGCGTGGCCACTTCTGCGATCAAGGGACTGGATGTGTACAGCGTCATGATGGGAAATCAGAATTATCTGGCGGTCCAGGTCTCCGGCATCTCCTCGGCCGAAAAAGCTGTCCTGCAGTATCGCAGCTCCTCTGTCGATCCGGCCGGCTCGGTTACGATTGAAGTGGCCTCCAAACGCGGCGTGGAAGTCTTCAATTTTAAATCCAGCTATTCCATCGAAGGGATTTACACCGCGATTAATGCCGTGACGGCGGCAACGGGCGTGTCCGCATGCTGGATCAATTCTGCCAATCATGCGTCGGGAATCAATTTCCAGAGTGTCGATTATGGCAGAGATTCGTATGTCTCGGTCCGCACCCTCAATACCACAGGCGGAACGTTTGCGGTCACCGATACCGCCGGAAATACCGTCCAGCGGGATGAAGGTGAGGATATCGTCGCGGCGATCAACGGCACGCGGGCGGTCGGCGTGGGCCGCACCTTAACGCTGAACACAACCGCCCTGGATCTGAAAATGACCATGGATGCAGCCTTCGGATCGGCGTCAACGTCCACTTTTGCCATCACCGGAGGCGGTGCGATGTTCCAGCTCGGGCCGCATATCAATAGTTCCGAGCAGACCAGCATCGGAATCAATTCCATCGCGGCGAGCCGGCTGGGATCTTCCGAGAACGGATTCCTGAGCGAAGTCTCGACCGGCGGATCGTATTCCCTGGTGAACGGGGAATACAACCAGGCGGTCAAAATCATCGAAGAGGCCATCGAGCAGATTTCCGTGATGCGGGGCCGGCTGGGCGCGTTTGAGAAAAACACGCTCGACACGAATATCAATTCGCTCCAGGTGACGCTGGAAAACATCACCGCCTCGGAATCGACGATTCGGGATGCGGACTTTGCCGCCGAAACCGCGGCGCTGACCCGAAGCCAGATTCTGGTCAATGCCGGCACGAGCGTGCTGGCCATCGCCAATCAGACCCCGCAGTCGGTTTTGTCCCTCCTGCAATAAAAAGTCCCATAATGCGATTCGGCGGAACAGAACCTCGTCCCGGTTCTTCCCGCCGCCATTCGATTATCCTTCGTGACAAGGCACAACCTGCCCAGTTGTGTCTTGTCCTTTTTTTTGGCGCAGATTGTTCGACAACAGCGCATACTCGCTTTTCCCTGAACGCTCCGCCCGACGGTGTCGGAAAGTCAGGTTAGCGGACCTGGACCGCGAAATGGACAGAAAAAATTGGTTTGGAAAAAAAACGACGGAATTTGCAGCCTCGGGATAAAATCCAGACAGCGATAAAAACCATTCAGAAAAGGCGGTTTTATGGGACTTGATTCGCCGATAACTCGTTATTGGAAAATGGAATACGCCGGTTAGGCCCGGTAACTTTTTCGACGTCGTCCGATAAAGGGTGCAGTGCATTATTCTCTAAAGTTGCCTATCTTCACATGTCGATGAGACGTGTGCGTTAAAGAAGCTGTATATGCATGAGGATGAGATCAGCGATGAAGAATATATATAGGACATCGGGCAATGGAGGACAGACTATGGCGTAAAACTTCTCGTCGTTTTAGGTCCTGCGGCCGCGGAATACCGCAGTACCCGATGGTTTGAGTGGTAAACAGTCAATAAACACCCAGGTGATTGTAGTCCAACCAACCGGAAAAAAACGTCAACATACCCCGGTACGCAGAAAACAAACTACAACACCACTACCCGTAGGAGGTAGTTTATTATGAGTAGAATAAACACCAACGTAACAGCGCTCACCAGCGCAAGAATTCTGAACAACAACAATGTGGAATTGAACAAGTCTTTGGAACGTTTGAGCACGGGTCTTCGGATCAACCGCGGATCGGACGACCCCGCCGGTTTGATCGCTTCCGAAAATCTTCGAAAGCAGATCAAAGGCACCGAAACCGCCATCAAAAACGGCGAACGCGCCATTAATATCGTCAGCGCCGCCGAAGGCGCCCTCTCCGAAATCAGCTCCATGCTGCTCGACCTGCAGGGTCTGCTTTCGGAAGTCGCCAACAGGGGCGGCATGAGCACCGAGGAAATCGACGCCAACCAGCTCCAGGTGGATTCGATCATCAATTCGATTAATCGAATCGCCAACAACACGGAGTTCGAAGGCATCAAGCTCCTCAATGGAAATCTGGGATACACCACCTCCAGCGTGGTCACGGCGCAGATTGCGGAAGCGAACATCAATTCCGCCAAGCTGATCGACGGCGCCACTATGTCAGTGGCTATTGATGTGACGACCTCGGCCCAGCGCGGAGCGGTGTTCTTCAGCGGAACCACCAATACCAGCGGTGCCATGAGCATTCAGTTTGGCTCCAACCGCGGCACGACCGAAATCACGTTTGCCAGCGCGACCACTGTGGCGAACATGAAGACCGCGATCAACGCCCTGACGGAATCCACCGGCGTCATCGCTTCGGCGAGCACCAGCGGTCTGCGTCTGTACAGCGTGGATTACGGCAGCGATGCCTACGTCAGTGCGAAAATCCTGTCCGGCAACCATGTGCATGATTTTGTGCTCGAAGATCCCGCCACCACGGAAACCCAGGATTACGGGCAGGATGTGCAGGCGACGATTAACGGCACGGCGGCGACGGGCTCGGGCACGAAGCTGCCCCTTCGCACGGCGATGCTCGATGCGGAATTCGAGCTGACCGCGGCCCAGGCGCAGAAACCGACGTCCAGTCTGCTCATCGGGATCACTGGCGGCGGAGCGGACTTCGCTCTCGGCGCTCAGGTCGATGCCAACGGTCTGGAATCCATCGGAATCGGCAATATTACCAGCTCCTCGCTGGGAAATGCTACCGATGGCTATCTGAACACTCTTCGCAGCGGCGGCACGAATTCGCTCAGCAGCGACAACCTCTACACCGCCCAGAAGATTGTCAGCAGCGCAATCAAGGATATCTCCACCCTTCGTGGGCGTCTGGGATCGTTCCAGAAAAACACCCTGGAAACGACCATCAACTCCCTGCGAATAACTAATGAGAACCTCTATGCGGCGGAATCTGCGATTCGAGACACCGATTTTGCGGCCGAGACGAGCAATCTCACCCGGTCTCAGATTCTGGTGCAGTCCGCCACGAGCGTATTGGCCCAGGCCAACTATGCTCCGCAGAACGTATTATCCTTACTGGGGTAAGATTTGGCGTTTTGTACACGGCTGGGTCGGTCCGGCGGAATACCCTCCGCCGGGCCGGCTCATCCCGGTTTTCGAACCGTCTTGATGTGGAGACGGTTTTTTTATGCGCGGAATTCGAAACGGTTGGAGTCAGGATAGTCGGATGTACCGGGGTGCTCGCAACGATTCCCCCGGGCAGAATGGAGCGAACGGAAGCGGTAGTATGGTCTCGCCTGGGGGTTTACTTTTTCATGCTGCGGAGAATGTCGATGATAATCCACAGTCCGGCGACGCCGGCCAGGAGGAATCCGCCGCTGCCGATGAGAGGAATGCCGTAAAGGGATGGTCCGACCTTGGCGTGCGCCATGATCGCCGAGGAGATAATCAGAGCCGCGATAATCAGTCCCAGGACGATTTTGTCGGACATCTGGTTCATCTGGGCGATGGGGCGTTCCAGCCCCTGATGGTGAAAGTCCAGGCGGACTTCGCCCTTTCGGATTTTCCGGAGGATTTCCAGAATGTGGTCCGGCGTTTCACGGGCCAGAATAACGAGGTCCTCGGCGAGCCGCTGAGAGTGATTAAGGATTTCAACGGGATTGTACCGCTTCAGCAGGAGGGACCGGACAAAGGGTTCGACCTGGGAAAGCATGTCAAAGTCGGGATCGAGGCTCCGGCCCACTGATTCGACAGTCCCCAGCGCCTTGATCATGAAAAGAAAGTCGTGTCGGACGCCCAGTTGAAAACGGTTGACCAGGTGGATGATGTCCCGAAGCATCTGGGCGACGTTGATCTGCTTCAGAGGGATGCCGTGATACTGCTCCAGCAGATCAAGCACCGCCACGCGAAGAGGCGGCGCGTTCAGACGGTCGGGCAAAACACCCAGGTCGCGAGCCGCTTTCATCAGCCGATCAATATCCTTTTTGACGATGGCGTGAAGAACACGGCCGAGAATCTCCATCGCCTCCTGGTCCAGTCGACCGAACATCCCGAAATCCAGAAAGCAGATGATGTTGCCCGGCAGGATGCGGGCGTTGGCGGGATGAGGATCGGCCTGAAAAAATCCGTGGACGAAGATCTGCTTGAGGATGGCTTGGGCCCCGCGGCGGGCAAGCTCCTGTTTCACGACCGGATCGGTTTCCGGACGGGAAAATTCGGTCAGAGGAAGGCCTTCGATGTATTCCATGATTAAAATGTTGCGGCGGGTGTGCTCCCAGTAGATCCGGGGGACATACACCGTCGGATCATCGGCGAAATTGGCACGGAAAATATCGGCGTTGCGGCCTTCGTGGCAAAGATCCAGTTCGAAATTCACGGAGTTTCGATACTGCTCGATCACGGCCTTGAGATTCCAGTGTCTCGCTTCGACAATGTGGGTCTGAATGAGCCCCGACAGATGTTCAAGGATGGCCAAATCGCCGGTGATGATTTTTTCGGTGCCCGGACGGATGATTTTCACCGCGACCTGCTGACCGGATTGAAGCCTTGCCTTGTACACCTGGGCGATAGATGCGCTGGCGACCGGCTCCGGATCGAATTCAGAAAATAAAGTCTCGAAATCGGCATTCAGGTGAAGCTGCTTTTTCATGGTCAACCAGGGCGTGGGAGTAACGGCGTCGCGAAGATTCCCCAGCTCGCCGACGATGTCCATGGGCAAAAGATCGGGGCGGGTGGACAGAATCTGTCCCAGCTTGATGAAGGAAGGTCCCAGACTCTCCAGCATCAGTCGAAAACGGATTGCTCGAGTCTGCTGGGGGACTTCCTGTTTTCGGGAGGTTAGACGCAGCTTGACAAGCGCCGAGAGATTCAGCCGCCCCACCAGTTCCCCAAACCCGAAACGGGCTATGGTCAGAATGATCTGCTGGTAGCGGCGAAGCAGTCGATAATTTTTAAAAGGTCGAAACACAGAATGTCTTCACTATAAGGTGTCATCCGAGCAGGAGCCGCTGCAGCGCTCGAGGTCCTCGACGCGCTTCTGAAGAGCTTCAAAATCCTTGCGCGGGACCAGAGGGAGTTTGTTCAGAACCTTGTGGACTTCATTCTGTATGGTTTCCTGAATGTGCTCGCTTTGTTTTTTGGCCTTGTCGATCAGGTCCTGGGCGAGTTTTTTACCCTCTTCCGAACTGACGTCCCCCTTTTTCTCCAGCTCTTTGACAAAGTCCTTGATTTTTTCCTCTGTCATGGAGGCCAGCCCGATGCCGGTGTACAGAATCTTGTGAATCATATCTTTCATGATCGCTCTCCTTCACGTAAGTTTGGAAGGGTCCGATTTTCCTGGTTTCCATTCGGTACCCGATGATGCTTCCTTCCTATTATACCGTAGCGCTACCCGGCTTGACTAGTTACAATTTGCCCCAGAAATAGGGGAGGATGAAATTAAGGAATAGATTGATAGGCAACTAACGTGATAACATATATACTATTCACATAATAACAATTGTTTTCCCGCAATGTTTCAGGAATTCCGGTTTTTTCTTAGTCCGGGACCATTTTTCCGCGTAATATAGGGGCAAAGAGATGATGGAAGCGTATCGGTTGTGCCGATGTAACGGTATATAACCTTCTGGAAATAAGAAGGTAATGAACGTGTAAGGATTCAGGAGCCTCTTATGCGGATTTTGGCTGCAGGCGGGGCCGGCTTTGTCGGCAGTGCTGTGGTAAGAACCCTCCTTCTGCGAGGGCATGAGGTATGGGTGTATGACAATTTATCCACAGGCCATCCGGAGTCGCTACCGGCGGACTGTCTGATTCGCGGCGATTTGTCGGATACGAAAAAACTGACGGAGTGTTTCAAGGCCAACCGGATTGAAGCGGTCATGCACTTTGCCGCCTCGATTGCCGTGGGGGAGTCCGTGGAAAAGCCGAGACTGTATTACCGGAATAATGTCGCTAATTCGCTTTCTCTGCTCGATGCCCTGCAGGACAGCGGGGTTCAAAAAATTCTCTTTTCCAGCACGGCGGCGGTATATGCCCCGGTCAGCAAAGGCCTGCTGAACGAGAATTCGACCATCGATCCGAAAAGTCCCTACGCGTTCAGCAAATACGCGATTGAGCGGATGATTCACGATTTTTCGTGCGCCTACGGCCTGGGATATACGCTCCTGCGGTACTTCAACGCCTGCGGCGGCAGTGAACACGGAAAATTTGGCGAAGACCATCAGCCCGAAACCCATCTGATTCCGCTGGTCCTTCAGGTCCCTCTGGGCAAACGGGAATATATCGCGGTCTTCGGAAAGGATTACGATACCCCCGACGGGACGTGCATCCGCGATTATATTCATATTGACGATCTGGCCGATGCACACGTGCGGGCGGTGGAGGCTCTTCAGCCGGGCGACCAGAGAACCTACAACATCGGAACCGGACATGGAAATTCCGTGCTCGAAGTAATTCGCGCCGCCGAAAAAGTGGTCGGCCAGCCGATTCCGCTGAAAATTCACCCACGCCGCGCCGGAGATACCACAATCCTGGTCGCCGGCTCGGAGAAACTGCAAAGGGAACTGGGCTGGAAGCCCCGTTATACGGATCTGGAATCGATTATTGAATCGGCGTGGCAATGGCACAAACAGCATCCGGCCGGCTATCAGACGCCCTGCTCCGGCGGAAAACCAAATCCCGAACGTGCGGGAGTGTGAGGCATTGTGCGTCGTATGACACAGCGTGCGGAACAATCGAAAGTCCTGGCGATGATTCAGGCGATGAGGCCCTATCAATGGGTCAAGAACGGCTTTGTCGCTGCGCCGCTGCTGTTTTCCCACCAGTTTCAGAACCCCGTGCAATGCCGCAAATCGATTCTTGCCGTTCTCAGTTTCTGTGCCGCATCCAGTCTGGTCTATATCGTCAACGATATTTATGACCGACAGGAAGACCGATGCCATCTGGTAAAGAAAAATCGCCCGATTGCCTCGGGCTGGCTGTCGATTCCGCTGGCGGTCGAACTGGCCCTGATCCTCGGCGGGATGAGCCTGGCCCTGGGAGCCGGCCTGGGAAAACGTTATCTGGGAATGCTCCTGATCTACTACTTGATCAGTTTTCTGTATTCCTTTGTTCTCAAGCACGTGGCCATCTTGGATGTGATGACGCTCTCGGCGGGTTTTGTCCTTCGAATTTTGGCCGGCAGCCTGGCTATCCAGGTTTCCCCCTCGCACTGGCTGATTCTGTGCACCACGATGATCTCCCTGTTTCTGGGTTTCACCAAAAGACGGGCCGAACTGGTCGGTCAGGCCGGAACCGGAAATGTCACCAGGCCCGTCCTGAAGGACTACAGCATCGATTTCCTCGATCAGGTGATTCCCCTGGTGACCGGCGCGACAATCCTCTGTTACGCGCTGTACACCGTCGATGAACGCACTGTTCGTTATGTGATCGGCTCCCGCGCCATGCTGCTGACCCTGCCCTTTGTGATTTACGGAATGTTTCGCTATATTTATCTGGCCTATCATCGAAAACAGGGACAGGATCCAACGCAGACCTTGCTTCGGGATATCCCCACGCTGATCAACCTGATCGGCTGGATTCTGACCAGTCTGCTGGCCGTCCTCTTCGGCAGGCAGCTGGACTTGTTTTCCTGAGTTTCCTAAAATAAGAAGAGGAACGAACGTATGGCTACATCAAAAGTTGCCGTCCTCAAAACCACGGCGAAATCCGTGATCGACGACATCCATCGCCTGATGCAGATGGGGGGGGTGTCCGCCGCCCTGAATCCCCGGAAGACCACCATCCTCAAGGATAATATTTCCTGGCATTTTCCCTTCCTCAGCGCCAACACCACGCCCTGGCAGCTGGAGGGCGTCATCCGGTCCCTGCGGAGTCAGGGCTATTCGGACCTGGTGTGTGTGGAAAACCGAACCGTCGTCACCGACGCCCATAAAGGCGAAACCCTCAATCGCTACACCCATATTCTCGCGGACCAGCATGTCCCGGTGAAATTCAATTTTAATCCGGAACACATGAAATGGATCAAATACAAACCGAAAGCCAGAATGCGGGTCCTGGATAAAATCTACCCCGAAGGAATCCGACTGCCGGATTATTTTTTCGATAAAAACATCGTCCATCTCCCCACAATGAAGTGCCATATCTACACGACAATCACCGGCTCTATGAAAAACGCCTTTGGAGGCCTCCTCTGCCACAAGAGGCATTACACCCATTCGTGGATTCACGAAACCCTCGTGGACCTGCTGGCGATTCAAAAGGAAATCCATTCGGGGATTTTCACCGTAACCGACGGAACCGTCGCCGGCGATGGAGCCGGTCCCCGTACCATGATCCCCGTGGTGAAGGATTACATGCTCGCCTCCGACGACTGTGTTGCCATCGATGCCGTCGCGGCCAAAATGATGGGATTCGACCCCATGAGCCTGAAGTTCATCCGGCTGGCCCATGAGCAGGGACTGGGAAAAGGCCGTATGGAGGAGATCGAAATTGTGGGCGAAGACATATCCCGTGTGAATTTTCAGTTCCGGCAAACCGACAATACGGTCAGCCGTTTCGGAAAACTGTTCTGGTACGGGCCGCTTCGTCCGCTGCAGTATCTGCTGTTCCGGACGCCGCTGGTCTATGCGTTTGTGTTCGGGTCGTTTTTGTACCACGACTACATCTGGTGGCCCACCAAGGGCAAGCGGCGAATGCGAGAGCTGGCCGAAACTCCGTGGATGAAACTGTTTCAGTCCTATAAAGAATAAAAGTTCCCGTGTGAAATATGCAAACAGGCGTATTCCTGTATCGGATTTCTGGAGGATGATTCCATGAAAGGTGTAATCCTGGCCGGCGGACTGGGCACAAGGCTGCTGCCCCTCACCAAAATCACGAACAAGCATCTGCTCCCCGTGTACGACAAGCCGATGATCTATTATCCCATCGAATGCCTGCGAAACGCCGGCATCGAGGATATCATGATCGTGACCGGCGGGAACAACGCCGGCCATTTCCTCCAGCTCCTGGGAAACGGGAAGGAATTCGGCCTGCGCGATCTGCACTATACCTACCAGGAAGGCGGAAACGCCGGAATCGCCGATGCCCTGCGGCTGACGGAGAATTTTGTTGATAACGACAAGGTCATCGTGATTCTGGGCGACAACATCATCGAAAACAATATCCGACGGGCCGTCGCCGATTTCTTCACCCAGCGCCAGGGCGCCAAAATCATGCTCAAGGAAGTTCCCGACCCGCACCGGTTCGGCGTGCCGGAAATTCAGGGCGACCGAATCGTCGGCATCGAGGAAAAACCGAAAAATCCCAAATCCAGTTATGCCGTCATCGGAATCTACATGTATGATCCCCAGGTGTACGACATCATCCGCACCATCAAACCCTCCGGCCGAGGGGAACTGGAAATCACCGATGTGAACAACGCCTATATCGAAAAAAATCAAATGACCTATGAGATCCTCGAAGGCTGGTGGACCGACGCCGGTACGATTCCCTCCCTCTATCGGGCCGCCAAACTCATCGCCGAATCCGGCGGGGCGAACAAGCTGGAATAATCAGCGGAATCAAACCATTCCCGGAGAGCAAAATCCTATGAGCTATTCCCTCCTGGTGACCGGCGGCGCCGGCTTTATCGGATCCAATTTCATTCACCTCCTGCTGGACAAAAAGCCGGACTGGAACCTGATCTGTCTGGACGCCCTCACCTATGCGGGCAATCTGGCGAATCTTCAGGCTTGCCTGGAACATCCGCGATTCACGTTTGTCAAAGGCGATATCGCCGATCCCAAAACTGTCAGTGAAGTGTTTGCACGGACCATCGATGGGGTGGTCAACTTCGCGGCGGAAAGTCATGTGGACCGAAGCATCATGGGATGCGCCGAATTTATTCGTACCAATGTCCAGGGAACCCAGGTCCTGCTCGATGCGGCCAAACAGCATTCGGTGCGGCGGTTTCTGCAGATTTCGACGGATGAGGTCTATGGCTCGCTGGGCCCCGCGGGATATTTCACCGAGACGACCCCGCTGGCGCCCAACAGCCCCTACAGCGCCTCCAAAGCCGCCGCCGATCTCCTCGTCCGAAGCTATTTCGAAACCTACAAGTTCCCCGTTCTCATTACCCGCTGCTCCAACAACTACGGTCCCTACCAGTTCCCGGAAAAATTGATTCCATTATTTATTACGAACCTGCTGACGGGCAAAAAAGTCCCCGTCTATGGCGACGGCCTGAATGTCCGCGACTGGATTCACGTGGAAGATCATTGCGCCGCGATTCTCACCGTTCTGGAAAAGGGCATCCCGGGGCAGGTCTATAACATCGGCGGGAACAACGAACAAACCAACATGGAAATCACCCGCCTTCTGCTGGAAATGCTGGGCAAGGACGATTCCTCGATCGAGTATGTCCCCGACCGGCTGGGGCATGACCGCCGGTATGCCATTGACGCCTCAAAAATCCTCAAGGAGCTGGGCTGGCAGCCCGCCGTCAAATTTTCCGATGGCCTCCGACATACCGTCCAGTGGTATAAGCAAAACCAGTCGTGGTGGCAGGAAATCAAGACCGGCAAGTATCTCGACTATTACAAAAAACAATATGGCCGCGAACTTTGAGAGTAAAATCCAAGAAAACGCGGTAGAAATGGAAAAAACAATATTGGACTCATTGGCCGGATATTGGACTAATGCCAGAACGGTTGTAGTCACTGGTGCAAAGGGAATGCTGGGACAGGATTTCCTCGCCATGCTTTCCGCCACCGACTGGGGAAAGAATCAAAACCATCGAATTTACCCTTGGGATATCGATCAGCTCGATTTGACGAAGGACAATGATGTTTCCCAGGCGATTGCGAACATCCGTCCGGACCTGATTGTCAACTGTGCGGCCTATACGAATGTCGATGCCGCCGAGGACAATGTCGATCTCGCCTATGCCGTCAATGCCCATGCCGCAGCGAATCTGGCGACCGCGGCCGGTCAAACCAATTCCAAACTGGTACACATCAGCACCGATTATGTATTCGACGGTTTACGGGATAAACCCTATCGACCGGACGATGCGACCCATCCGTTTTCCGTCTATGGAATGTCCAAACTCGCTGGTGAACAGCATATTCGTAAGATACTGAAAAACTATATAATTATACGCACATCCTGGCTGTTCGGAAAACACGGAAAAAACTTCGTGGATACCATTCGCAGACTGGCAAGTCAGAAGGATCGTCTGAGTATCGTAAATGACCAGATTGGTTCACCTACATTTACGGTGGATTTGTCCGATGCGATTCTGCGCTTAATTGCCGTGGATGCCCAAGGCGTCTATCATTTCCATAACGAAGGATTTTGTTCGTGGTTTGAATTTGGCGAGGAGATCGTCCGTGCCAGCGGTCTGACCGCTGCGGTGCTTCCCATCCCCTCCAGTCAGTATCCTCAGAAAGCCAGACGCCCTGCATTTTCCAAAATGGATATTTCCGATTTCACCCGCGTGACAGGCCATACGCCCAGACACTGGAAAGAGGCCCTATTAGATTACCTCCGGGAAAACCCAAACTAATTTTTCCCTCTCCGGGATAGTTTTTTCTTGTACGCGATTTCGGGACTATTATAATCTTCCTCTATGCCTAGAACTGCACGAGTTACCGCGGTCCATGAACCGCACCATGTATTTCATCAAAGCGCGGGGAACAAATCGATTTTTTCCACCGAGAAGGATCGCCTCGTTTATCTGGAGCTGCTCTCCCAGTATGCTCGAAAGTACAAACTCGATGTTTTGGCTTGGTGCCTCATGAAGAACCGCGTGCATCTGGTCGTCGTGCCGCGAACCACGGAATCGCTGGCCAAAGCCGTTGGACGAACCCATTTTTCCTTTGCCCAGTACATCGGAAAAAAACGCAAAGGAGACCAAAAAGTCTGGCGCAATCGCTTCCAATCGTGCGCGCTCGATAAAAAATGGCTGGGAATCGCCGTGCAGTCGGTGGAGTGCCAGCCGGTGCGGGAAAAACTGGTCCGAAAAGCCGAGTCGTACTCCTGGTCGAGCGCGGCGGCTCATGTTTCGGGCAAGGACCCACATGCCGTGCTGGCTTCGAACTGGCCCAGGTCGGCGAAGCGAAAAACATGGTCCCGGTGGGTCAACACACCCGCTGATCCCGATGCGCTCGAGAAACTTCGCATGTTTACCCAGACCGGTAGGCCACTCGGCAGCGACGCGTTTGTAAAAAAACTCGAGAGAAAATTCCGCCGGAGGCTCAAGCCTCTGCCGATAGGCCGGCCCCCCAAAAAATAACCCATGCAGTATCGAACCCTCGGAAACTCCGATCTTCGCGTTTCTGCAATAGCGCTGGGATGCTGGGCGATTGTGGGGGATGAAACTTGGGGGCCTCAGGAGGAACAGACTTCCCTCGATACCCTTCGCGCCGCGATCGATGCGGGAATCACCTTGTTTGACACCGCCGAAATGTACGGCAACGGCTATTCGGAAACGCTCCTGGGAAAAGTGCTCCCTCCGGTTCGCGACAAAGTGGTCATCGCGTCCAAAGTGCACCGGCCTGAACTTACCGCCGATCAGGTGTTTGACGCCTGTCATCAGTCCCTGACTCGATTGAAGACCGATTATCTCGATCTGTTTCAAATTCACTGGCCCTGCCGCACCGTTCCCTTGGAGGAAACCTATCGGGCTTTGGATCAGCTCCGCAAGCAGGGGAAGATTCGCGCCATCGGAATCTGCAACTTCGGCCCGAAGGACTTGGCGGACTATGTGCAGATCGGCGATTGCGTATCCAACCAGATTTCCTATTCCATGCTGTTTCGCGCTGCGGAATTTGAAATTCAGCCGCTCTGCTCCAAACACAACATCAGCATCCTGCCCTATTCCCCCCTCATGCAGGGACTGCTCACGGGAAAGTTCACCTCTGCCGACCAGGTCCCCGAAGGCCGCGCCCGCACAAGATTGTTTGCTTCCGCCCGGCCTCGCGCCAGGCACTCCGAGAAGGGATGCGAAGGGGAAACCTTTGAACTGATTTCGAAAATCCAAAAAGTCTGCGACTCTCTTCAGCAGCCCATGGCCGATGTCGCCCTCGCCTGGCTTCTCAGCCGCGATGCCGTATCATCCCTCATCGCCGGAGCGCGAAACCCGCAGCAAGTTCATGAAAACGCCCGCGCCGCGGATCTGGTATTGTCGAAAGATACTCTAAATCAGCTTACCGCTCTCACCGAGCCGGTCAAAAGCATCCTCGGCCCCAATCCGGATATGTGGCAAACGGAATCCCGCTACCGGTGATTCAGTCCGTTTGCGCAGGCTGCTTTTCCCGATCCCTTCGCGTAAATCCCAGCGACCCTTCCATCGCCGGCGTGAGCCGAACCAGAAAATCGTGAAGCCTCTCGCACCCCATCCCCACCAGTGACCATACCGGGAACGCATCCAGCCGGATCAGACCCCGCACATGCCATTTCGTATAGCCGCTGTAATCCCATGGGCAGCTTCCGGTCGTTTTCTGCAGGATCCACCCGGTGATGTATTCCACCGCCAAAAATCCCGTCCCGTAAATAACCGCGCGGATCAGCCAGTGCAGCCCCCGCAAAGCATTATGCGCCGGCTCGAACAGCGGCGCAATCAATCCGTAAATCGGAAACATCCACAAATAACTATGTCCCCGCAGGGACCAGTCCTGCGCATCCCCGGAAATCTTCATCGCCGCCCCTGTCCAGACCACCTCGAAACACCATCCCAAAAGCCCGTAACAGACAAACCGTATCGCCTTGCCTCGCATAGACTTACTCCGTTCCTGCCGCGATAGACTCCGCTTGTCGCCAAATACCGCTTGCCTGATTATAGGACCTTCCACAGCCGGGGCCAATCCCCATTTTTCCTTGCATTTCTCACCGTTGCCTATTATCCTTGTAGCAGTGGAATGCCGGTTTTGCTTCCTGAGTTGGCAATCCGGATTCCTGGGAGCGGACCGAATCGCTTCCCGCCCGGCGGCGTAGCCAAGTGGCTCAAGGCGACGGATTGCAAATCCGTTATTCGTGGGTTCGAATCCCACCGCCGCCTCGTTTCGCTTTCCCCGATATTTGCAGGAAAACGTGGTTTCTCTGCATTATAATGCATTTTTGGAAAATCGCCCTTTTCGTCT
>CAZOTP010000008.1:0-27650 GCA_964582655.1 uncultured Pirellulales bacterium
GACCTGGTGGAGCCGGAAACGGGCGAAGTGATTTCGACGCGGGGGCAACTGGAGCGGCTGTTCGGTTTGATCGAAGGAACGGCCGCAAAGCTGGGGGCGGGGAAGTGGCTGGATACTGCGCGGGAGATGGCGAAGACGGACAACGAAGCGGCGTGGCAGAGGGTGTTCTGCGGAGCAAACGGCGGAGACCTGCGGAGTCTGGAGCGGGAGATTGTGCGAAAGACGCTGGAAGCGTAGCGATGGACGAAGAATCACGGACGAGATGAACCTTAAGGAAACAGGATGAACGTATATTGGCGTGACAGGATGATGCGTGTGGTCGGGGACGGCATGGAGAATCCCTGGAACGAAAGGGAGGCGATGGAGGAATGGAAGGATTGTCCGCACCGGATGGACATTCTGGGATGGCGGCGGGAGATTCGGCGGCGGGGAATCGAATGGGCGGAGACGATGGGGAATATCCGGTCCTGTTGGGGAATCCTCGCGGGAGCGAAGCTGGGCGGGTGTTCCATTCGGGTGAAACTGACGGGTGGAGTGAGCCCCCGGCAGGCG
Organism: uncultured Pirellulales bacterium; assembly: GCA_964582655.1. GTDB lineage: Bacteria > Planctomycetota > Phycisphaerae > Sedimentisphaerales > SM23-30 > CAZOTP01. Next base: position 553 of record CAZOTP010000008.1, read on the forward strand.
AAGCAACTGGCGAGGCGGGGCCGTTGGGTGACGGAGTTTACCGGTCCGGGGGAGTTTGTCCGACGTATGTGGCGGGAGTCGGGGTTTTCCGTGGAGTATGTGAAGGTGGAGGAGCCGATGGTGATTTTGAACGCGGTGAGCGAAGAGCGGCGGCGGGAGGTGCGCCAGCGGCTTCTGGGGGGAGCGAAGGGGCCTTTGCTGATCTGCGCGGAAGGGCCGTGGAATCGGGAGGCGGTGAAGTGCGCGGCATGGGCCGCGGGGATTTTGCGGTATCTGTATCCGGAGCTGGCACTGGCCATATGCGGGATGTGGGAGAAGGATTTGAAGGATGCCGTGAAACGATGGGAGGCGCAATGGGGAGTGGCGGGATTGTATCGCCTGGCGGGTGAAGAGTGCCGGTGGGAGGAGGCGATGCAGGCGGGGGATCTGGTCATCAGCGGGGATGAATGGGGAGCGGAGTGGATGCGGTGGAAACTTGTTTGTCAGGCGAATGTTCCTGTAGGGTATGTGCCGGGCGCGGTGCGGGACTTGCTGGGGGAACGGGAGAATTGCCGGATGGCGAAAGGGACCAGGCCCCGCTATCTTGCCGTGGCGGCGGAATCGCTTATGCCACGGTGCGCCGCGAGGCCTTGAACCATGTGACCCGCTGGCGGCGCGTGAGGAAGCGGGCAAACCCCAGAAGAATCGCGACATTCATGGCGAGGAAATATTTCGGGATGGCGAGGATTTTGAGGATGCCTGTGAGTTTGGGAAGCATGATGCCCAGAAGGGCGAGGGTGTAAAATACCGTTTGCAGGAGCAGGGCGCTGCCATAGAAGGGCTGTCCGACAAGGACAAGATTGGCGGTGAGCATTGCCAGCAGGAAAAAGGGAACCAGCCATCGAAGGAGCTTGTGGCTGACGAAGGCGAAGGAAATCCAGCCGGTGAAGGGATTGAGGACGCGGGGCACGAGGAAGAGGGACTGGAAATTTCCGGCGCTGATTCGGATTCGGCGGCGGAGTTCATCGGAGAGTGTGGAGAGCGGTTCCCAGCCGATGGCGCGGTGTTCGAAAATCGCCTTGTATCCTTTGGCCATGATCTTCAGGCCCAGGACCTGATCCTCGGTGATGGTGTGACGGGGCATGGTTTCATAGAGACGCCGGCGAATCGCAAAGATGCTGCCGTTGACGCCGGCGACGGCGCCGAGGCGGCTTTCCTTTTCCTTGATCCAGTTTTCATAGCGCCAGTAGAGTCCTTCGGTTTTACAGGCCAGAGGATCGTGATCGGGAGCAAAGAGGATTTGCTTTCCGATGACGCATCCGACGCGAGGATCGTCGAAAGGCTCCACGAGGCGGCGGATGGCGGCGGAATCATACATTGTGTTGGCATCGGAGAAGACAATCAAATCGGAGTGAACCAGGCGGGTCAGAGCGTTGAGCATGCGGACTTTTCCGCGGCGGCGGCGTCCCAGAATCATGCGGAACCGCGGATCCTGAATCGATTGCAGAATGGTCCAAGAGCCGTCATCGGAGCCGTCGGAGCCGAAGAGGAAGGAGAGTTTTTCGGCGGGGTAGTCGAGGTTCCGGCAGTTCTGGATTTTGGCGGGGAGGTTTTTTTCTTCGTTGTAGGCGCAGACGATCATCGTTACGCGGGGAAGAAGACGATCGGGACAGGATCGCGCAGCGCGGGCAGGGCGGGCGGATTTGATTTTCGCGATCAGCGCCAGCAGGAGCGGGTACAGAAAATAGGTATAGAGGGTTCCAGCCAGGCTCAGCCAGAAGAGACACAGCCAGAATATTCGCGGGGATAGATTCATAACAGCGCCTTTTGGCAATAGACTTCGAGGTTTCCCAGATGTTTTCCAGTGACCATTTCGGCGGCGCGGACGGCCTTTTCTCCGGCGTATTTGAGCCGGTTCACAATCCAGCGGGGATCGTTGGACTCCGCGCCGGTGGTGTAGAAGCGGAGAATCTGAAAGCCGTGGTTCCGCGCGATATTCGCAAAGGTTTTTTCGGAGAAGAAATACAGGTGCATGGTGGCGCCGAAGACGGCGCGGGAGGAATGCAGGAGGTTGTGAAAGAGGACGGCTTTGATTTTCTGCCAGGCGGCGGAGGGAAACCGCAGGGCCAGAATACCGCCGGGCTGGAGCCAATCCCAGCACTGCCGCAGAACGGCGGCGGGATCGGGAAGGTGTTCGATGACATCCCAGGCGGTAATCACGTGGAAGGAATTGGGGGGCAGGTCGGCCTGGAGGATTTCCTGATGCCGGATATCGAGCTGGAACGTCTGAATCGCATACTGGGCGGAGGCAGCGGCCGGTTCGATTCCGACGGCCTGAAAGCCGCGCTGTCGGGCGGCGTGGAGGAAGTGTCCAGAGCCGCAGCCCAGGTCCAGCAGTCTGCCGGGCTGTTTTTGCGAGGAACGTTTTTGAAATTCCCCGATCCGGTCCAGCGCCCGTTCGAAGATGGGAGCTTTGGCGCGGGCATGGGCTTCGATGAGAACGGGGTTTTCCATTCCGGCGTAGAGGTAGGTGGTGTTGTGGTCGGCCAGCCGGGGGTTGGTATAGACCAGGCTGCACTGTTTGCAGCGGACAATCGTGAAATCGAGGGGCCGGTCGAAATAGGCAAGCCGCTCACGGTGATAGAGATCATATTCGCCGGAGCCGCAGAGATTGCAGGGAACGGTTTCCCATCGAACCGGGGGGATCGTGTGCAAAGCGTGCGCCGGCAGAGGATTCTGCCAGGAGGATTCCATATTTTCACACGAGGCGGTCATCATATTATTATTACGCGGATCGAACCAGAAAGCGGGCGAACCGTCGGAAGGCCTTCAGGTTTCGCCGTGCTTCCTGCGGGCTGAACAGAGACTGAGCGATTTTTTTGGCGATATATCCTTTGCGAAGATAGAACTCTCTTCGGGCGCGATCGCAGTATTGCAGGACCTGTTCGGCGGGCAGGCCGGGCAGATCGACGACGCTGTTGTGCAGTCCGTCGGGGGTGAGCCAGCGGTCAAAGTCTTCCGTTCGCAGACAGCCGTTATCGCGGACCCAGTTGTACATCTTTGTGCCGGGGTACACCATCATGGGGAAGAACTGGGCGGTATCGGGATGGAGCTGTTTGGCGAAGCGGATCGTCTGGCGGACGGTCTGGTGCGTTTCGCCGGGATTGCCCAGGACGAAGCAGCCATGCACGAGCAGTCCGGCGCGTCGGGCGTTCCGGACAAACTCGAAAGCCTGTTCGGCGGAAGCGCCTTTGCTGATGCGGTCGAGGATTTCCTGGGATGCGCTTTCAAAGCCCGCGATGAGCAGGCGGCACCCGGCGGCTTTCAGGAGCCGCATGGTTTCATAATCCAGATCCACGCGGGTATCGCACCAGAAGGGAATCGTATTTTTCTGATGAATGAGAAGTTCGCAGATCTGCTGCAGGCGCCTTCGGTCGCCTGTGAACAAGTCATCTTCGATGCCTATCTCGCGCACGGCGGGCAGGTCCCGCGCGATGTATTCGAATTCGGCGGCAACGTTTTCCGGGGATCGCAGACGGTATTTCCCGCGGTGCATCACCTGGGGATAGAGGCACCACTGGCAGCGGTGGGGACAGCCGCGGGAGGTGATCATCATCACCATCGGGAATCGGGCGGCGGAAAAGAAATAATCCTGAAGATTCAGCGAGCGCTGATACACGCGGCTGACAAAAGGGAACGAATCGAGGTTGTCGATCAGATTCCGCGCGGCAGTGTAATGAAATTGTTCCTGCCGGCGGAGGACCAGTCCGGGCACATTCTCCCAGGGCCTGTTTTGATCCATGGCACAGGCAAGATCGATGGCGGTTTGGTCATACTCCCCCGCCGCGACTGCATCGACGGCCGGTTCTGAAGCGAGAACCGATTCGGGCAGTGCCGTGGCATGCGTGCCGACCATCACGATGCGGGTATCCGGAAACGCCTGACGGACGGCCCGGGCGGTCCGAAGGTCCTGCGAGATACTGGGAGTGGAAGTATCACAGCACACCAGGTCCGGCTGGATTTGGCGGAGATGGGAAATCAATTGCTCCTGGTTCCATCGGGGCGGGATCGCATCCACCAGGTGAACGGAATAATTGGTTTTTTCCTGGGCCAGTCCGGCGGCATACGCCAGCCAGATCGGGTAATACAAGGTTCCGCTTTTGGTGACGGCGGGACTTCGGCTGCATCGGGAAAAGGAAGACTGATGAAAAGGCCCGTTGAGAAAGACGATGTTCATAGGGAGCGATTCCCCCGCTTGGGAAGGTGAGGCTGAATATTCGGGATGATCGAATCCATTCTACAATCCACTGGAGCTCTCGTATATCAGGAGGTATGCCGCGTCAGGCGGGAACAAACTGCTGTGTATTTTGCAGGGCGTCGGCCGGAACCATGACGACCACCGGTTTCTGCACGGCAAAGGCCCGGCTGCCGGCGGCGAGCATTCCCAGGAAAAACCAGAAATTCAGCGACCCGCCGGGAAGCATGTAGGTGTTGTTGGCCATCCAGATGACCGTCTGTCCGATAAAGCCGGCCAATCCCCCGTACAGAAACGCTTTGGCCAGGCCGTGCTGTACAGTGCGGGTGTTTCTCCAGATATACATAAAAATCGAAAGTAAAAAGAGCAGGAAGAGACTGATTCCCGGAATGCCCAGGCGGCTGAACAGGTTGACCCAGAAGGAGTTGAATCCTCCCCAGAGCGTCGTGAGGGGAATTCCCTGCACGGTCCACGAAAGCCCCTGCGTCTGAATGAGCGCCGTGCGTCCGAATCCGCATCCAAACGGAAGCGACTGAATCAGTTTCCACAGAAGCGTGGGGAACAAGAACCGGGTATCCGTGGACGGAGATAGCTCATGAAAGCGGCGAAGGATTTCGAATTGAATCAATTCCGGGCCATAGACCCCGCCCAGCAGGAGCAGAAGGGGAACCAGCAAATAGCCCCAGCGGCTCCGCCAGCAGAGAACCAGCATGGTAACCAGAACCATTCCGATCAGACCGGACCGGGAACCGGTAAAAATCAGGCAGGTCACACACGCCGCAAGAGCGATCAGCGAAACCATCTTGGTGCGAGGGTGAATATTTTTCGACAGCACAATCGCCATCGTGATCCCGATAAATACAATCAATTGTCCCGCCAGCACGTTGGGATCGCCATAACTGGAAAGCACGCGGCGGTTGGGGAGGGGCACATCGAGATAGCTTTTCGCCAATCCCGTTGCCGAGTTATAGGTGATCTTATTTACCAGAATCGAGGAGCCCAGATGTCTCTGGAGGATTCCATAGACGCTGATGCCGACCGCGACAACCAGAATCAGCTGGATAAAGCGAAGAAAATGAGCTTTTTCGCAGAAGGTATCTTTGGCGTAAAAAAACACACCGATGGCGAAAAAATAAAAGCACAATTCCAGAAAGGCGGACTGATAATCGCCCCCCAGGCTCAGTCCGTAAATCAGACCGAACCCCGCCACCAGCGCATACAAAAGAAACATCGAATGGAAGCGGGTCTTCTCGCGATGGTGGACCTGGCGCAGCACGATCCATTCGATGATCAGGACGCTGACGAGGATGTATCCAAACGGAAGCGGCAATTTCACCGGGGGCAGAAAGACTCCCGCCCGGGGAAGCACAAAAAGAAACAGCGTCAGGATATAAATCCAGAACTCGCTTTTCTGGTATCTCCGCAGGGCGTAAAAGCCGACCAGCAGCGACAGACACAGCAGCACGAGAACTATCGGGTCTCTCAAATATTCCATACACCGACCTCAAACCATAGGCATAAAGGCTATGGGCTGTTCCTTTATATCGGTTATTCCGTCTGTCAGATAAAGGCAAAGGGGCTAAGATATAACGAAGATAGGGAATTTGTTGATTTTTCGGGGAATGGCATCTATTATGGGACGTTCCCGAAGGCAATCTTCGGCGAAACGTCCTATAACGGCAATACCATGAATAGGAGAATATGATGAAAAATCCTGGTTCCCCCCTTCGACAATGGCGTCCTATAAGTATTTTGTTGATCCTCGGATCAGCGAATATTATCTCCGCCAATCCCGTGAAAACCAGCGTAGATGAGATGACTCGGTACATCCATATTTCGTATGCGGTGCCGAAGGATGCACCGGAAGAAATCCTTGTGCGGTGCGAATGGTCGCCTGCGGGCAGGCAGGAGTGGCAGAAGGCGAAGGTGACGCCTTTGGTCAGTGAAACAGGGATGGTGCTGATGTCCACCGAGGACTGGAAGCAGGGGATGGAGGGGAAGATCGTGGAGCGTCGGGCGGCGGGTCTGGAGCGGACGGTGGTGTTTAATCCGTATCCGGAAGCGCAGACGGATGGAAAGGTCGATGCGGATTTCCGGATTCTGCTGGAAGACAAGGACGGAAAGAAGCTCGCGGAGTTTCAGACTCATCTGCAGGCGGACAACCGCGATGTGGTGTATATCGAGGACTGGTCTGGGGTGATGCAGAAGGAGCAGATCGTGACGGGAAGACGGGCGGAGGCGGCGGAGCGGAAATGGTCGTATGAGACGAATCTGGATGCAGCCGGCGGCTCGACGTTTGGGAATCAGTTGTTCGGGCAGTCGCCGGCGGACATACAACTCACCTCGCTGACGTATCCGCTGGATTTGAAAGGGACATACGCCATCTATATCCAGGGCGAAGGTTCGCTGGACTTTCGGCTGACGGGCGATGAACAGAGCGACCGGCTGGGAAGTCTGCGGCCGGGACAGGAGAGGCTCTGGAAATGGGCGAAGATGAACCGGCAGCATCTGGTGATCGGGCAGGGGAATGATTATACGGGATTCAAGCCGGGATCCATGGATTACGTGAAGCTGGTGCCGCTGACGGAAGCGAAGGTGAAGGATCTGAACGCGGCGAAAGAGGGGAAGAAGGACAAACTGCTGGTGTTTTACTGGGAGCCTTATAGCTGGGCGTTTCATTACGGGTGCCGGCAGCCTCTGGATCACCGCAAGGCAATGCTGGGATACAAGCTGGGCGAGGTGGATTTGCTGGACATGCAGATCGGGCGGTTCGGGATGAAAGGCGTGTACGAGTCCCGGATTATCGACCAGTTATTATTTGAAACGCACGGGGACCCGATAGGAACGGTGAAGACACCCTTAACGAACAACGTAGGGATGATGCAGCAATATACGAATGTACTGGATGCATCGGTGCGGTATTGCCGGGAGTTCGGGATCCCGCTGTTCGCGAATTTCGGAATCAGCAACTGCTATAAAGGGACGGATCTGCAGGGGCAGTTTTCGAAGGATCATCCGGACTGGATGCGCGGATCGAGGCTGCGGTTTGAAGTGCCGGAAGTGCGGCAGTTTGCGCTGAGCGCATTTCAGGAATGCCTGGAGATCGGGGCGGAGAATCTGTCGGTGGATATGTGCCGGTATCCCAACGCGTTTGACACGGCCCAGACAGGCAACCTCTTCATGAAGGAACTGCGGGAACTGGCGAATGCCTGGGAAAGCCAGACGGGGAAACCTGTTTCCATCATGATTCGGTTTCCGGCGTATGGCCATGAGGACGCGGAGCTGTTTGATTATGCGACGTGGGTGCAGAACGGCTGGGTGGATTATCTGATGCCCAGCAACCTGGCGGATCGGTTTTTTACCTATGATTTGAAGCCCTATCTGGATGCGGTGAAGGGGACGACGTGCAAGCTGACTCCCAGCGCGGGGTACAATCCGTGCCATCCGGGACTGCTTCTCTGGCGGGTGCGGCAGATGTATCAGCAGGGCGCGGATGGGATGTACAGTTATCATGGATCGCCGGGGACTCCGGACGTGGTTCGGCTGATGCCTCTTCTGAGCCGGACGGAAGCGATTGACCGCTGGTGGCAGCGGGATGCGGCCCAGCGGCCGGCGTGCAGCAAGGGAATTTATATCACGACGTTTTACGGCTGGCGAAAATACTGGAAGCAGCAGCGGATTCGCGTATGGCTGGAAGGGATACCGATGGGAGCGGTGGAAATGTATCTCGATGATAAACTGATCACCCGCTGCGACGGGGCGCCTTATACGCTGGGGACCGAAGGGCATGAGTCGGATACGCTGATCCCGGAGGGAGAACATCGCCTGCGGATCCGCGCCCGGGACGGCGACGGGTGGCTGGAGCAGACATTTGTTATCCCGGATACCGGCGAACGGGGCGAGTGGAAGTTATAATCTGACGGAGTGTGTTTTGAGGATCCCGGACAACGGCAGAAAGACAAAACGAGACCGCTATTTTTTCTTCGAATCGACGGCGTGTTCCCAGTAGGCGATTTCGGCGAGTCGGGAGACGATGTTGAGATGCTGGGTGCAGGCCTGTTCGCAGCGTTTGCAGGCGATGCAGTCGGAGGCGTTTGCCTGTCGTTCCGCGAGGATGCCCCAGAACCGCTGGTCGGGAAGATTGGCGATCATTTGTTCATCGGTTTTGCGGAACATCTGCTTATCGTTATACCACTGCATGAATGCGGCGACGGGAATATGGACGGGGCAGTCGCGGACGCAGTAGCCGCAGCCGGTGCAGACGGCGTTCATGTTCTCGGAGAGATTTTCCTTGAGCTTTTCGAGTTCTTCGGCGGTAAAGGGTTTGGTGGAGTCGGCGATGCGGCAGGCGTCGTCGATATGCTCCCGCGTGGTGAAGCCAACCAGGGTTACGGTGATCTGGGGACAACTGATGCAGAACCGCAGAGCCGCCTGAGTGGGTGTTTCGCCCGGGCGGGCGAGAAAGCCAAGCTGCGGTTCGTTTTGCGGGATGAGGCCTCCGGCGAGAGGGTTCATGGCAACAACGCCATAGCCCATCTCATGGCAAGCCTGGACGCCCTGCCAGCGGTAGGGGAAGTTGAGGATGTTGACGCCGAGGAGGACGCCTTCGAATTCGCCCTTGTGCATAATCATCTGGATTTTATCGCCGGGGAGATGGGTGGAAATCACGATATGCTTGATCAGCCCTTCGTCCTGGCATCGGAGAAGCCCTTCATACTGTCCGGCTCGTTTCATCGCAAGCTGATAATGCTCCACCTTGCGGATGCACCAGACATGATAGAAGTCGATGGACTCCAGGTTCAATCGCCGTAATGATTTTTCGACGGCGGCGCGGGCCTTGTCGGCTGTGTCGAATTCGGTGGGCATGCCTTTGGTGGAGACATAGAAGGAATTGCGTCGAGGGGCGAGCTGCCGCATGGCAATCCCGAAAATATCTTCGCTCTGGTCGCCGCAGTAGCCCGGTGCGGTGTCAAAATAGGTTATTCCCTTGTCCAGAGCATAGAAAAGGAGTTCGGCGTTTGTTTCGTTGGGAAGGGAGGTGTCGAACCGCATGCCGCCAAATCCGACGGCGGAAACGGTCAGACCGCTGGTTCCGTACGGTTTATATATCATGGCCGGTTTTTCTCTTCTCTTTGGATTTCAGACATCCATATCCTCTATGAAATTGTTCGACGGCCTAGCCGGATTGCCAAACGAGACTATTGAAAAACGGGTGTCAGGTCAGGGAAGCGATAGGGCGGATCAACGCTTCCATCTGATCGCCGTCATAGGCAACACCAAGATCAAACGGCAGGAAGCAGCCGTGATTGTGTTCGCTGGAGAGAATAATCATTCGGCGGGTCTGCCGACAGTAGCCGGTGGGCTGGGGCTGGTGACCGGCCAGGAACACCTCCACCCCCCACAATTGCGCCAGTTCTTCGACGCCCTCCTCTGTCTGCCGTCTATCCCACAACAGCGCATACAGCGAGCGATTCTGCGTCATATCGTCGATGGTGAGGATTTTCTCGAAAATAAAGTCGTCAAAATTCCGCAGATGGGCTGCCGTCGGCAGGGAATGGGACATCCAGATGCCCGCATCGGTTTTCGCCACCAGAGGAAGGGAGAGGATAAATTCGTCAATGGCCTGCATCACTTTACTGGACTGGTCCCCGAACTCGGAGTAAAGACCGGTATTCAGCGCCCGGACCATGGGCTGTCCGTTTTTCAGGATTTCTTCCCGGCTGACCTGGCTCATTTCATGGTTTCCCATCAGGATATGGACCTGTCGAGGAAACCAGCATTTCAGTTCGGCGATTCTGGCCATCATGCGATAGGAATGACACTGATCGGGGCAATCCGGCTCATTTCCGTGAATAATCTCCTGAAAGATCAGATGGGTGTCGGGATGGTTTTCCAGATCGGCGAAGGATACCAGCCGCTCATAATTTCGCTCATGGGCATGCAGATCGCCGGTCATAACGACTCTCCCGGGGCCTTCCAGATGGATGATATTCCCATGCCGGCAGGGATCGTCCCGGTTCGCCTGAGCGCCGTCGCGCAGCGACGCAAGTATTTCGTGAAGTTCCATGAACTCGCTCATTCTTCGGGGGCCGAAGCCGTTTCGCTGGTTTTCTTCCCGTTGGCGGTATTGTTTCGGACCGCCATGAGTTTCCCGCCCGCAATCATGTGAATGAGCAGATCCAGCCGGGAGATGACCTGATTCATATCCGAAGGTCGATCCGCAGGCGATTCTTTGACGCAATCCATAATAAGATTGGAAATGCCGACGGGAATCTGGGGCCGAAGCTTGTTGGGGCTGGGGGGAGGGCCTGTGTTCATATCGGTTGCCAGTTCCACGCGGTCCATTTGTTTGGGAATCAGGGTGGGAATGTGCTTTCCGGTGAACGCCCAATACATGGTGGCGCCGAGATTAAACACATCGGTCTGGCAGGAGAGGGGTTTTCGTTTGACCTGCTCGGGAGCGATATAATCCGGAGTGCCCTGAATCCGGGGCTTGACCGTTCCGATTTTGCACCCCTGCCCGAGGTCGATAATGGAAATTGATCCATTTTCCGCGATGATAATATTGTTCGGTTTCATGTCGCAGTGGATGAAGCCCTGCACATGCATTCCGTTGAGCCCTTCAGCGACCATCCGGAAAATAAGAAGCAAATCGAGGATGCTGCGTCCTTCGCTCTGTTCCAGGCTGACACCCGGGCAGTATTGCATCAGCAGGAGCACTTCGTTGGTCTGGAGAAGTTTCCGGCGTCTTTGAATCTCATAGATTTTCCGGATATAGGGATGATTGACCCGGCTGGCGATATGATACTCGTTTTCGACTTGCTCGATCATTCGCTTGTCCTCCCCTTCCTGGCGAACGACGTGCTTTAAAGCGCGAGTCTCCCCGCTTTTTAAATCGCGGACGGCATAAATCACACTGGCAGCGCCGATTCCCAGCCGGCGGAGGATCTCATATCCGGGATACTCCGGGGCGGAACCGCTCCCTAACGTGATAGCACCTCGTGGTTTGATGACCTCTGCCATGGCCTCAGGCCCATTCCGTAATGAAACTATCCATCGCCCGGGTCCACGCGACCCGTTTCAACGCTCCAATTCCTATAGGTGGCGGCGTTTCCGATGCAGAGGTCCGACATCACAGTTTGACACAATCCAGAATCCCAAAACCCCGCAAGTCGTTGACAGGAAAATAACCGAAAACCAATGAAATACGGATAATATCAAAAATAACCTGTCTGACCAGCTAACCAAACCGGAATCTGTCTTACTCCAAAAACCAGACCTCTGAATTCATTGGTAAGTTCACACTATGTATCATCTTACTATATAAAACGTATTACCACAAGAAGAATTGCAGCGGAGGATTCGGTCCTGCATATAGACATAACTTCTTTTAATTCAATAGTTTATAGATCAAAAACCGGGGTTTTTCCACAAATATTCACAAATTCTGTGAATTCTGTAAACAAAAAAGCCGTTCCCGGGAGAACGGCTATAAATTTTTTCCATTTAATGACTTAGATGCTAAGTTCTTTCCAGGTGACCGCCATTTCCGACTTGAGGCTTCGAACCAGATGAATCACCAGCGAATCCAATTGCTTCATCTGCAGGGCGGTACAGGGGGTGTTCTTGGAATCCGTAATCAAACAGACCTTAATTTTTCCCGAAGCTTCCGGATTCCCCTGGGAATCCAGGCAGGAGATTTGCTTTTCCCAGCGGCTGGTTGTGAAAATTTTTCCATCCTCCGCCCCTTTCCCGTTGGTTATGACAAAATGGAATTCCGCCGCCATCCGATCGGTCGGGCCGGAATGCCAGCGGATCTGCCCGCGGGTCGGCAAACACGAAATTTCCACATGGCTCCACCGTCCCGACTGAATCGGCACCTGCGTTCCAAGCACCGACGAATCGCTCGTTTTCAAACAGAGCTGGGTCTGCGTCGCCGACAAACTGAACGCCATCGGCTTGATAGGTTTGCCTTCCAGGCTGAACAGGATGAACGCTCCGGAGGTCATCGCGACCATCAGAGCCAGCATGACTTTGAAAAATCGTCCTTGATCCTTCATGGGCTTTCGGTTCTCCGCGGGGACAAACGCGCTAAGCCAAGTTGTTGCGGGCTTGACTTTATTCATCTGAAATTCATTCTCAATGGGTAACTCTGCCAATAGTGAGAAGTATATTCGTTCATCGGCGCTTGACAATACAGAACTTCAATTTTACAGGGTAAAAAAAGGGGATTTTTTCAAATATTTTCAGGGAAAGCAGAAAATGGCCGTCCGATAACGCCGCCCATTCTCGGGGAAAACATATCGGACCTTAAACCGCTATCCGCCGAACGTTTGCAGGTGAATAGGAATCTGTTTTCGCAAACTTTTCGCGTACGAATTCAATTCCAGTACTGATAACGCGGTTACACGGCGATCCCGGGGTGGCCTGGCTACCGTGTGAAGCTGAATCATCCGGATCGATCCGCCCTGTTCCAGGATATGGGACAGCCGATCCATATACGCCTGCCATTCGGGCGCATCCATGGTTCGGCCATCGATTTTCATTAAAAGCGTCTGAATCACGATGGGATATTGTTTTGCCGTTACCAGCAGATTTTCCAGAATATTCTCAAATGGGACGGGGCTTTGATTGACCTGTTGATAATAGCGTTCCGTCCCCGCATCCAGTTTTGCCCAGACTTCTCCGTTGTGGGCATGCAGGATCGCCAGTCCCCGCTGCACGTCGGGTCGATGGAGACCGGTCGCGTTGGTCAGGAGAACCAGCTTGACATCCTTCAGGCCGAATTCCGTTTTTAGATCCGCACAAAGCCGGCACACCGGTTCGAAGGAATCGCTGAGCGTAGGCTCCCCATCTCCGCTCAGGGCGATATCGCTGCACCGGCAGAGGGGTTTTGGCGCCAGGTGGAAAGGCTCCATGTGAAAGAGTTTCCCCGAAACCACCAGACGAAGAATCTGTCGCAATTCGGATTCGAGGACCTCCAGGGAAAAGGCCGGTTCCTTCACGACCGATTTCGCCGTAGGGGAAGCCTCGGGAATCCGATGGACCTGACAATACAGGCAATGAAAATTGCACACCTTTAGAGGGGAGAGGTTCACTCCGATACTGACTCCCCCGCTTCGCCGCGAGAGAACCGGATACACCAGATGGGAACCCAGGAAATGCCGGGGGTGATGCCGGTATGCCTGTTCAAACGAAGCGCCCCGGGAGTCGCCTTGTCCATTTTCATTCATGAAGGTATCGTATCGGCGAATGGGAAAAATCGCAATCATTTCCTCCCCGGCCCGTATTTCAAGGCCCATCCTGCTCATTGGACTTTTGGCACCGCCCGGCCATAGAATAAAATAGAATGTAAGATAAGGAGTGAAGGAAACGAAAGGACATTGCCCGGGTGAATGACGGCTCGCCCATCCAGGCAATACCGAAGCCCGCCTCAAGGAGGGGCGGGCTTCTTTTTTCTGCACGCGGTTGCCGGCCAGCCCGGCGAACGACGGAAGGAGACTATTTCTGCGATTGATTAATCTGAAGAGATGCCAGTGCCGTGCTGGTGTCTTCCGACACGTCGAAAATCGAATCGAGTCCAGTCAGAAGAAAAACGCCCCATACCTGGACAGGGATGGAGCAGAGATGCAATTTCTGTCCCTGATCCAAAAGAACCTTCCGAAGCTTCAGAAGAAGCGAAACATTGGATGAATTAATGAATTTGACGTTGGCGAAGTTCAAAACCGCACTTTTGGGGTCATTCGCCAGGCGATCCGCCAGCGCCGAGAGTTCATCGGTGAAATCCGGGTCATTTTCCAAGTCCACCATGACGATTTTATCCGACCAGTTTTGAGTACCCATCCATGTATCTCCAGAAAGTTCGGCGCCATTCCGTGACGGTTCCGTTTGTCCGAAAAGCCGCAGTTCAATTGCCGGAAGAACCGGCCCATCATCCCGCGTACCGTAACAAAGCGGAAGGGAGATGTCAATCCTGTTGTGGGGGGATTTTCAAGTCTTTCCCCGGAAGCCGGACTTGATTCCATCCCGGGCGAGCGGAGCAAGAAAGCTCTGCCCCCCACATCTAACTTATTGTATGGCAAGATTATAAATCAGTTCCAGCATGCCGAAAATTCCCTATGGCATCCCTCTTTATATTTTGAAATTATCCCTGGTCTTTATGTTTCTGGGCCTCTGCCATTTGCGGATGAAGCCTTCCTTCTCTTCAGAATTTTCACCCTCTTTGAAATCTGTTTCGACCAATTCTCTATCGACTTGGGCGGTTCCCCTGAATCCGTGACCCTGACAGATTGAATGAAGAGGAAAATGATTCTTGACGCTCAGGTTCGTTTGAACTGTTTGGCGAGCTGATCGAGGGTCAGGCGGAGCGTGGTGGGGCGGCCGTGCGGGCAGTTGCTGCTCCGTTCGACCTGCGCGCGCTGCCGCAGGAGGGAAGCGATTTCCTGATCGTTCAGGGAATCACCTGCTTTCACGGCGGCCTTGCAGGCCATCATATCCAGAATCTCATGCATCAGATGCTCCGGCTCGACCGGTCCTGCCGCACCGGCAACGCGCTGGAGCAGGTCCCGCAAAAACTGCTGTGACGAAACCGCGTCGAGCACGGGAGGAAATCCCTGAATCGCCAGGGTGCGCGGGCCGAACGGCTCGGCGAGAATCCCCAGTTTCTGCAGGAGCGGCTGGCTGTTTTCCCAGGCGGCCATCTGGGAATCCGTGACTTCCAGAGTTTCCGGGATCAGGCACCGCTGGCAAGGCAGCGGCCCTGCCTCCAACTGCCTGGTCAACTGTTCATAAATCACCCGCTCATGCAGGGCGTGCTGATCGATAATCAAAATGCCATCGTTGCTCTCGGTGACCAGATAGCTGTTGTGCACCTGCAAAAAGCGCCCGCTTGGCTCTGCGTCAGGCTCTGAATCCGCAGCGCTATATCGGTATTTCGCAATGGGTTCCGGCCGTTTATTGTCCGCAAACGTCTCAATCGCCGCGAGGGGCCTGGAAAAGGGGGTGTGAACGGGGATTTCCGTAGGAGTTGGAGCATCCCTTGGAATGGAAATATCCCGCGACGGCAAGGAATGCGGCTCGCTCGGAGCGGGATGGGATTTGAAGAAATCCGCCATCGCCTGGCGAATGCTCTGCTGGGAAGAACCGCCTGCGGCAGTCTCCGGCTCGCCGAACAAGTTCCTACCGCCGGAGATGTTCAGCGTATCGCTGCCCAGAGGGATCGACAAATCCGTGCTCAGCAGCCTGTCCCGCAGCGCCGCCAGCACCTGCGAGTGCACCGCGTTGGAATTGGCGAACCGGACCTCGACTTTGCTGGGATGGACGTTGAAATCGACCTCCCCGGGATCCATTTTCAGGAATACGAACGCCGCCGGATAGCGGTTGGGATCCATCAGGCCGCGATAGGCCTCCCGAATCGCATGGCCGATGAATTTGTCCCGGATGTAGCGGCCGTTCAGAAACACATACTGGGTCTGCGCATTGGCGACGGAGAATCGCGGGGCGGCGATCATGCCCCAGACCTCCACACCGCCGCCCGAACGCTTGACGGGCAGGAGGCTCTCCGCCAGCTCTCCGGAAAACAGCGCCGCGACGCGCTGTGTCAGCGTTTGCCCAGCCGGCAGATCATAGAGCAGCCTGCCGTTATGGTGCAGGGTCATGTGGATATCGGTGTTGGCCAGCGCGATGCGGCTGAACTGCTCGCTGATGTGGGCCATTTCGGTATTGGCGGTGCGGAGAAACTTTCGCCTTGCCGGGGTGTTAAAAAACAGATTCCGTACGGCAATGACAGTTCCCGGCGCCGCGGCGGAGGGCGCCACCGCGCCGCGATCAATCCCGTTAATTTCCAACTTCGCTCCCTCCAGGGAATCCGCCTGACGGCTGACGATTTCCATCTGGCTCACCGAGGCGATGCTTGCCAGCGCCTCGCCGCGAAAGCCGAGCGTCCGAATCGCGTACAGATCGTCTTCAATATGGATTTTGCTGGTTGCGTGGGGTTCGCACGACAGCGCCAGATCCTCGGCGGTCATTCCGCAGCCGTTATCGGTGATGCGGATCAGCTTCCGCCCGCCATCCTCGATTTCCACGGTGATGCGGGCGGCGCCGGCGTCCAGGGAGTTCTCCAGCAGTTCCTTGAGGACGCTGGCGGGCCGTTCGATGACCTCGCCGGCGGCGATTTTGTTGACCAGATGCGGGGGGAGTACCGCGATTTTCGCCATGGACTGACCTTCGGGCTTGTTTTTCGGGTATTTTCGTTTTACACTGGGGGCATTATAGTAGGTACCGCACGGCGGGTCAAACCCTGGAATTCAGAGCATGAATGGCGTTCGAATCGATCCCTTTGACGGCTTGATTGCCGAGAAGTTAAAAAATGCGGCGGCCGAGCTTCAGGCTGCAGAGCTGGCCCTGAATTCCGCTTCCGCGCCGCCGGATCTGGGCGACTATCAAAAATCGTTTGATCAAGCCGCCGGCCAATCGATCCCGATCCTCTCTCTCGTCAGTTCGCAATACACCCTCACCGATTTGGTCTCCGCGGATCTTTCCCGCGCGGGCGCGGCCGTATCCGAATTCCTTGCCCTGCTGAGCCTCGCCGCCAATCTTCCCAACGAACCCGTCACGATCATCCCCGCCGGGCGGACCGCGCCGGACTGCGATTATGAGCTTGCGTTTCATCACGTGTTTCAAAAAATCCGGAACCTCGTCCGGCATGCGGAATCCCTTTCCGTACGATTTGCGATTGAAAATCCGCCCGCCGGATTGCTCCTGTCTCCCCTGGAGATGCGCGATTTGCTGGACGCTCTGAACAGTCCCTTCCTCGGCGCCTGCCTGAATCTCGATCACGCCGAACGGTTCAGCCGCGCCTCCGATTGGCTCAAAATCCTGGACCGCCGCATCTTCGCAATCCATTATATCACTCCGCCGCCGCCTCCTTTGCGGGAAACCCTCCGCATTTTTACCGCCCGGCACGCCCCGCTGCCGGTTATTCATATCGCCTAGCGTAGGCATCGGCGTCGAATTTCCGCTCCAGCCCCGCCGCGTTCATGTACCGCACCATCCCGAACACGGGCCGTTCCCCCCAGGGCCGGTCATGCTTGCCGAAACACCATGCCACGCCGGCGCAGCCGTTGGCGTCCCGCCCGTCCAGCTCATACCGGTCGTTCAGCGTCATCGCCGCGGAGAATCCCTTTGCCGGCGAAGCCGACCATTCCAGAATTTTCTTTCCCCAGTACATTCGCATATATCCGTGCATTTTTCCCTCGCGCACCATCTGCGTTTGCGCTGCGTTCCAGTACCGGTCATGGGTTCGCGCCTGTTCCAGCTCCGCGAAACTGTACCGATAGGCCCGCTTGTCCTTCTGATGAAACCGAAGGGTGGCCTTGGCCCAGGGTGGAAGCGAGTCGAATGTGTCGTACTTGGGATTATAAAACACAAAGTTGATCGCCAGTTCCCGCCTCACGATCAGCTCTTCCAGAAACGCCTTGCTGCCGGTGCCGCCTGCCTTGCTGATCTGGAGCGCAACCTCCACAGGGGAAATCTGTCCGAAATGAAGATAGGGACTCAGACCCGAAACGCCATCTATATTCGGATCGTTCCGGTCCTCCTCATATCGCGCCAGCTTGCAGCGAACAAACTCCCGCAGAAGCTTATGCGCCTGCCGGCTGCCGGGAATCATCGAGGCCGCCGGCGCAACCGTGTGATTGATCTTCATCTTCCGGACCAGCGCATCCGGATCGGCAAGATCCTCTCCTCCCAGATGCAACCCCAGCGAATCGCAGCGCACCCTCGTCTGTCGAAGTGGAATCAAAAATTTTGATACCTGCCCCTGAATTTTCTTACGAATCGTCGCCGCGGAATATTCCTCCTTTTCCGACGCCGTCTCCACAGGCACCACGGCGTCGCTTTCCACCTGCACCATCCGGCAGGGCGCCTTCGCCGCCGTCTCCTGCCGCCACGCTTTCTGATGCCGCAGATACCCCCGGTCCGTTACTGCCAGGCACGCCTCCCGCGCCGCTTCGATCACGCCGCCTGGCAGTGAACACTTCCGGATAACCATCGCGATCCCCCGCGCCGCCAGGTCCTCTTTTACCTCCCGCAGCCCCCGCAGCATAAAATGATAGTGTCTTGCATTGGCGCCGGGATAATCCTCCACCAGGCCGAAAAACACCACCACCGGCTTCTTCAGCGCATTCGCCTGCTCAATGGCATATTCCAATGCATGATTGAACCTTGTCCGCTGCGATGCCTGCATCCAGTACAGCACATACCGCCCCTTGGCAAACCCTTTCCCATTTAACTCTACGATTCGCTCCGCCTGAATCATGTTATTCTATAGCATAGTTCTCTGCTCTCTGAAAATCAAGAGTTCGACAAATCCGTTGAAACCGCTTATCTGGCATGGTTTTCGAGAAACTATTGACAAAACATCATAAAACAGATACCTTTCAATCCGGAAATCCGCTGGTCGTGCGCAGCTGATCCGTCGGCGATTCTGTGCGGTTATTCCATGGAATCCATTGCAGGTGAGACATGAGTTTGCTGGGAATTGATGTCGGAACAACGGGCTGCAAGGCGGGCATATTCGATGAACAGGGCAATCTGCTTTCGGTCGCGTACCGCGAGTATGACATCCAATCTCCGCAGCCTGGCTGGGCACAGCTTGGCGCCGCGGCGGTCTGGAGCAAGATCAAAGCCGCCATCGCCGAAGCTGCCGGCAGCGCCCGGCACAATCCCGTCGAAGCTCTCTGCGTTTCCTCGCTGGGCGAAGCGGTTGTGCCTGTCAGCGCCCGCCGCGAAATTCTTTCCGACTCCCTGCTGAACTTCGACGCCCGAGGCGCGGAATTTCTTGACAGTCTCCAAACAAAAATCTCCGACGAAGACCTTTTTGCGATCAACGGCAACACTCTGGGAAACCACTATTCCCTGACCAAGCTGCTCTGGATCAAAAAATATCAGCCGGATGTGTACGAAAACACCTGCAAATTCCTGCACTGGGGTGCGTTTGTCTCCTTCATGCTGGGCGCCGACCCGGTCGTCGATTATTCGCTGGCCAACCGAAGCCTGCTCTTTGATATTAATAACCAGTGCTGGTCCGACGATCTCATAGGGCGGTTTGGATTGGATGTGCAAAAACTCCCCGCAACAGCGCCCTCGGGGACTGTGATCGGGCAGGTTACCGACGCCATCGCCACCGAGCTGGGCCTGGCCAGGGGAGTCAAAATCGTCACCGGAGGGCATGATCAGTGCGTTAATGCCGTTGGTGCGGGCGTTTTTTCCGCCTCCACGGCAATGCTCGGCATGGGAACCTACCTGTGCATCGTGCCGGTGTATCGGCAGCGCCCGGATGCAAAATTCATGATTCCCCTGGGCCTCAACACCGAACATCACGCCGCCGCCAGCCTGTTCGTCAGCTTCCTCTACAACCACGGGGGGAGCCTGGTCAAATGGTACCGCGATACCTTCGCCGCCGCGGAAAACACACTGGCCAAACAGCAGAACCGCGATGTGTATCCCGAACTTTTCGGCGAAATCACCGATCCTATCACCGACATCCTCGTTCTCCCGCACTTCGCCCCGACCGGCCCGCCGGAATTCGTCGCCAACTCCTCCGGCGTCATCACCCATCTGGAACTTTCCACCAAACGAGCCGACATTCTAAAAGCGATCCTCGAATCCACGCTCTTTTATCTCCGCCAGTGCCTCGACCCGCTCCAGCAAAGCCCCATGGCCGCCCGCGAATTCCGCGCCGTGGGCGGGGGCGGAAAATCCGACCTCTGGCTCCAGATCGCCGCGGATATCTACAATCGTCCTGTCACGCGGCCAAGATGTTCCGAAGCGGGCATCCTCGGCGCTGCGATCCTTGCCGGCACCGCGACCGGAATATTCAGTTCGCTCGAACAGGCCGCCGGCGCCATGGTCCATTCCGACCGCACGTTCGAACCTGATCCCGCCCGCGCCGCCCGCTATCAGCAGAAATATGAAGCCTATCGATCTCTTTGGCCAATGATGAAGCCCCTGCTTTCCAAATGCAAATTCTGACGCCATATCGCACAAGAGCAAGACATGAATCGAATCCATAAAGCAAGTTTCTGTTTATTCACATTCATTCTCATCGGGCCCAGCGGCGGCCTGATCGCACAGCAGCCGGTAAAAACGGCCGCTGATTTCGGAATCACCGCCAACAGCCAGGAAGACCAGACCGCCTCGGTTCAAAAATACCTCGATTCCGTCGCCGCTGCAGGAGGCGGCGCTGCGTTCCTCCCGCCCGGCTTCTATCCTATTCAATCGACCCTGACCATCCCCACGGGCGTTGCCCTTCAGGGAAGCTGGGAAGCGCCCCATCACGGCATTCTCACCGTGGGAACCGTCCTGCAGGCGTTCGCAGGCCGCGGTTCGGAAACCGGTCCGGCATTTCTGGAACTCCAGCCCAGCAGCGCCGTCAAGGGAATCACGATTGTCTATCCCCAGCAGAAACTCGCAGACATCCAGCCGTATCCGTGGACGATTCACGGACAGGGCATGCACCACACCATCGAAAATGTGACGCTGGTCAACTCCTATCAGGGCCTCTGTTTGGGACCGGAATGGAACGAGTTGCACCTGATTCGGAATGTCTATGGCTGCGTGCTCCGCCGGGGCGTTCTGATCGACAATTGCACTGACATCGGCCGCATTGAAAATGTCCACTTTAACCCGCATTACTGGACCCGCAGCGGACACGACGGCGTTCCCAAAGACGCAAAACCCAATCCCGATATCGCCATCGCCATCGAAATGCAGAAGCGGCTCGAAGCGTTCACCTTCAAACGGACAGACTGGCAGTACGTCCACAACACCTTTGTTTTCGGCGCGAAAATCGGCTACCTCTTTACCGAAAGCGATCATAAGGCCGGCTGGGGAGACGTCGGAGGCTGCAACGGTCAGTTCCATGGCATCGGCGCGGATATGTGCCAGTATGGCGCCGTGTTCGAGAAGACGCAGCCCTGGGGCGTTGAAATCACCGATGGCCAGTTCGTCACCGGTCCCTTCTCCGGCGATTCCAAAGACGATCACGCCGCGATCTGGACGAAAAAAACGTTCGAAGGCTCCGTCCAGCTTGCCAACTGCTGCTTCTGGGGATATTTCACCAACGTCCTGCGGCTGGAAGGGAATGCCTTTGTCACCCTCAACCAGGGTACCATCAACGAAGTGAAAAATAGCGGCGTCTGCATGGAGATTCTCGCCGGACGAGCCGTTATCAATCAAACCCTTTTCCGATCCAATCCGGAACTGGGGCACATCCATGTCGGTCCTGATGTTCAGAGAATTCTCGTCACGGAAAACTTCGCTCCGGGAGGCGTAAAAATCGCATCCGAAGCCAAAGAGAAACTCATTCTCCGGGACAACGAGTAAGTCTTCAAAAAGTCGGATTTGAGATTAGGCGGGGAAGTCTTTTTCGCCAAAGACTTCGGCGGTGAAGAGAAAAACTTCGGTGTCTTTGGATTTCCAGGCGTCGGGGGGAAGTCCGGCTTTGTGTTGACAGCAGTAGGAGAGAAATTCTTCTTTGTTCCATCCGGTTTCGGCTGCGACCTGCGGGAGAAAGCAGCCGGAGGCCCAACCTTTTTTAATATAGATGCCATGAGTGCCGAGGGTGAGGCTGAGGGGAGCGTCGGTTTTTTCGAGGGGAGCGAGGACGGAGCTTTCGATGACGATGTCCTTGAGTTCGTCGGGGGTGATGGGGTATGCGCGGAAACGGGAATCCCGGGTGGCGGCGACGGCCATCTCGCGGACGGTCTGGAGGAGGGGCTGGCGGGGTTGGAACTGGCCAATGCAGCCGCGGAGATCGCCATGGTTGTGAAGGGTGACAAAGCAGCCGAGTTTTTGGGCGAAAAGGGGATCGTCGGATTCGAAGTCGCTCAGCGGCCGGCGGGCGACGGTTTGTTCGATGGTTTTGCGGGCGACGTTCAGGAGGGATCGCTTTTGTTTTTCGGACAGGAATTTCTTGTTGGTATCCATGACAGGGCATTATAGCCGGGATTTTGGAGATGGACAATGGAGAAAAGAGACGTTAAAACCTGACCGTAGAACGCAGAGAATGAAGAAAGGAACCGTATGGCGACGCTGGAGCGGGCGATTGAGATTGCGGCCAGGGCGCATGCCGGTCAGGTGCAGCATGACGGCAGTCCCTATATTCTGCATCCGCTGGAGGTCATGATGCAGGTGAAGTCGTTGGAGGCCAAGATGGCGGCGGTGCTGCATGATGTCATCGAAGATACGGCCGTGACGATGGAAGATTTGCGGAAGGAGGGATTTTCAGAAAAAGTTCTGGCTACGGTGGATCTATTGACACGGAAGGAAGGCCAGGATTACCTGGATTATCTTAAGCCGATACGCCAGAACGCCATGGCTCTGGAGATCAAGCTGGCGGATCTGAATCATAATATCGATCTGCGAAGGCTTCCTCTGCTGTCGGAAGAGGATATCGCCAGGATGAAGAAATACCACCATGCCATCCGGTATTTAAACGGATTATAAAACACACCTATCGGATCTTTCGCGGCTTTTTTTGGAATTACCCGACGGTCTGGCGGAAACGATTTTCCATTCCTTATCGCGGTGTGTCGGCAAACGGGGAATGGTTATTTTTTAACCGGTTTGCAGGTGCACTCGGCGGCGGGTTTTTTGCATCCGGAACAGACTTTGCCCTCAATGGGACGACCGCATTTTTTACAGGGGGAACAGCCACAGCTTTGACACATGATCGAATCTCCTAAAGTTCAAGAATCCGGTGAACATCAGACTGTATGTACTCCAATTATATCCGCAAAATGGAACAGGGCGAGCGTGGGAGGTGAAATGGGAGTACAAAATCGGCCGGACCAGAAGTAAGCAAGGATGGGGAATGATCCGTCTGGTTATATAAGTGCTTATTAAATAATATCTTGCATCTTTGAATCTAATTTTGATTTTTTACGGGGAGATCTTGATATTATTATGATGTAAAAAGACTTTGAGTTTACCTATGCTATCAGGTTGATTGTAGATGCAGTATTTGTTTGCCGGCAGCAGTCGAACTTATTTGTTTTGCCCTCAAACCGGTTTTCTTTTCAATCTATACCCAGAAGCCAATTTCGGCCAAGCCATGCCACGTCGAGAAGATTGACGGAACCGTCCTGATCTACGTCTGTTTTGCTGCACCAGTTGGGAGCGATACAGCCTGATTGCAGCCAATGTACGGAAAATTGGAGTAAATCGTCCGCATCCACATCGGCATCCGCGTCCGTATCGCCGGCAATCGGGATTACTTCGTCCGCCCCGATGTCGACGGTCTCATACAGTAGCCTGGACTGCTCATCCATGTCTCTGTGGTCTGTAATGCAAAGAGACGAATCGCCTTTATTGATGTAAGGCGACAGAATAGAACAATGCAGGTCGTCATCCTCAGTGCCGGCTTGTCCGTCAGGACCGAGGGCATTCACGAACAGCGGATTATCATCCATGTTATTCCAGGTCTGCACATTATACGGAATGGAGGCATCGTCCGGATTATCATCCTGAATACCGCAATGCCGAACCTGGATGGAAGTTACACCCACCAGTTTAATCTGGGCGAATTCACCCGAACCAGAAGGGTCGGTATTTCCCCACAAAAGAGAATTGTTCAGATATAAAACCCCGGTGTTACAATATATTCCGCCGCAGGCTATACCATACTGGACGATATTATAGGCAACCGTACACTGGTTAATGGATGGCTGACTGTTGATGGCACTATAGATGGCGCCACCATAACCGCGCGCCTCGTTTCCATAAAAAAGGCAGTTTTGCAGGAGGGGGCGGCTTGAATCATTCACATAGATGCCGCCACCAAGGACCGCATTGTTTTGTCGGAAGACGCAATTGGTATAAGTTGCGTGAGAATTACGATGGTTGAAACATCCGCCGCCGTTATCGCCCCAGGACCAATTGTGCACAAATTCGCAGCGAACAAAACCGGGGGTTGAGTTATAAAGATAAGCGCCGCCTCCATATTGTGAAGTTCGGTTGTCTTTGAACAGACAGTCAATGATCTGAGGATTGGCCCAACTGAGCCGTAATGCTCCACCCCCGTTATGGGGATAACCGCCATCGGCATTTCCACCGCTGAGGGTAAAGCCATCTAGAAGGGTGGCTTCTTCAATGGGATAAGTTCCCTCCAAACAGGTAACGACATGGTAGCTGTTTTCGTCGTAATTCGCAAAATCTGCTCCATCGTTCCCGGCCAAGTCGCCGCTGAGGACGGATTCGTACAGATTAATATCACGGACATTAGGGTCCGGCTGGCCGAACCCGGCATAACCGCCCCGCATCGCCACGCTCTTTTTCAGGGTAAAGGTGGCCGTCCGGCTCCCCGGGACCACGTTTTGTCCTTGATCGGGTTTATATATCCCCTTGGCGACATAAATCGTCTCTCCGCTAACGACAAAATCCAAGGCATCCTGGAGAGTCAAAAACGCATTGTCCCAGTTGCTGCCGTCGTTGGCTCCGCTGGTTGCGTCGGCATCCACATACGAATCCCGTTTGGTATAGCGATGTTCGGCAGCGCCGATATCCACCATCGGCGCCGATCCCGTTCCGGTATCGGCGGTACGCGGGTCGTCAAGATAACGTATTTCCCTATAGAAATCCTGGGGCAGAGATTCCGCCTGATCATAATCCTGATCGAGATCGTAAAAGTCCCCCTCCAGCGCATCTTTTCTTCCCGCGTCAATACAGGGCGAAAGCAGTTTCAGCCTGAAATCTTCATCGCCGCTTCCAGCAACACCGTCCGCGCCAAGAGCATTGGCAAACCGGGGATCGGCATCGATATTGCCGCTGCCCCAATTTAGCGTCCCCCCTGCGTTGGAAATTCCGCCCTGACCGCCCTGAATGTCGCTGTATTCTACATCCAGTGAGGCGTTGTCAATACTCAGTTGGCTACCCTGTGAAGCGATATTCGCCCAGCAGATCGCATTCATCAACCGGCTTTCGGCGCCGCCATAGGTATGGATCGCACCGCCCGTTGCGGCGGTATTGTGATCCAGAGAGCAATTGACCATCAGCAGTTTGGATTGGGTATTGGCGTTTCCGATGGCTCCGCCTTTACCGGCGGCCGTATTGCCGCTGAAGACACATTGATAAAACCGACTGTCGGAGGCCCCTTCGTTCCATACCGCACCTCCATAAGAGGGAGCGGGAAAACTGACCTGAGTGACCTTATTGTTGTTAAAAGCACAGTTATAAAACCTCGGTTTAGCGCCCGTATTGATATGAACGGCCCCGCCGCCTGCCGGCGCCATATTCTCCATGAAGACACATCGAATTATCGCGGGACTGCCTCCGTAAATTTTCAGTCCGGCCCCTGCTGAACCCAGACTGGCGTAATTTCCGCCCCGGATTATAAAACCATCCAGCAGAGTAAAGGCGTCGCCATTGGAAATAGTGGCGATGTTCCAGCTGTTATCGGCGCGATTGGTGAAATTGGGACCGTCGTCTCCGTTCAAATCGCCGGTTAAAATGGAAGGATGGTTGATCGGATCTCGCTGGCTCAGCAGTGTTTCACCGCCGACAAATCCCCCATACAGAGCAACTCCCTTGGGAATATAAAAACTGGCCCACACATTTCCTATTTCGCCATCTTGCACCAAGTCCGGGCGATATGTACCTTCCGCCACCCAGATCGAATCGCCGTAACGTATATCCGAAAAAGCATGCTGCAAATACACATAGGCATTCAGCCAGGTACTGCCGTCATTCCATCCGGCGGCATCGGCATCCACAAAAACAATCCGCGTTTCATAAGCGCCCATATCGATAATCGGAACGGTCCCTGAACCCGTGTCCGCTCTTCCGGGATGGTCGATTTTGCGCGGGCGGTTATCCAAATCGTAATAAAGGGAGGACGCGGCGCTATTATTCCCCGCATCAATACAGGGAGAATCCGGATGCAGTCTGAGATTTTCATCGCCGCTGCCTCTCTGACCATCCAATCCGATTGTGGAAATCAACATCGGATCATCATCGATATTGTAATTTGCTGACCCGCCAAAGGGGATGTCGGGATCATCCGGATCCGTATCCTGAATGCAGCTATAGGAGATATTGAACGTACTTTGCCAGCCATCGACCTGGTGTTCCTGTATGGCATAAGGCTGGTAATTTCCGGCATTGCCCCAGATGATGGAATTGGTCACATTGGCGGTGCTCCCCTGGGCGCAATATAAGCCGCCTCGTCCGTTGTAGGCAAAATTATCCGCAATGGTGGTACTGGTAATGTTGAGCGTGTCAGCGTTGACAAGAACCCCGCCAATATTATCACCATAGTTGCCGTAAATCAGACAGTTTTGAATCGTCCCCGTATGGGCTGTCGCATAGCTAATATAACTGATAGCACCCATATAACTGTAATTACCGTAAAACACGCAATTTTTGAAGGTGGTATTGCTGTTGCGGGAATCAACAATAGCGCTGTATTCGGTGTGATTGTCATGAAAACGGCAATAGAGATAGTTCACCTGACTTTCGGCAAAATTTGCCGCGGCGGCTCCATAGTTATCTTCCCCGATGAGGGTGTTATACCGGAACGTACAGTAACGGATGGTCGCACCGGCGTTTTCACCATACAGCCCGGCGCCATGCATGCTGTTCTCGGAAAAACCCCGTTCGATGATAAAACCGTCGAGTACCGCCGTGCTGGTTGTTCCCGATGCCGTGACTACATGATAGCTGTTGTCGGAAGGCAGAATCCGCATCTCGAAATCAGATGGTTCGTATTGCCATACTTCGGTGATGCGGATGTAATACGTCAGACCGGCCGTTACATTCATTGTGACATGATTGAAATTGTTATTGCAGGCCAATTCATTTTCCAGCG
>CAZOTP010000009.1:0-27145 GCA_964582655.1 uncultured Pirellulales bacterium
ATGGGCAGATTGGCGGGGGCGTCTTTATACCATTCTTCGAGTCCGGCTTTGAGGACATCGTCATTGCTGCTGTCCACGCAGACGGGGGTTCCGCGGCCATGCTTGCGGATGAGACGGACATAATCGCGCATCATTTTGACCGAGGTGGCGGGATCATCTTCACCGAACCGGTCCACGTTGACTTCGAGATAGTTGGCGCGGTGGTCGATCTGGCTTTCGATGAGGGAGATGATGTAATCGAGGGCTCCGCTGGGCTTCTCGAAGGCGGCGGGGCCTTTCTTGAGAAGCTCTTCCATGGCGGCGCCGGGTTTGGGGATGCTTCCGTGGATATTTTCGCCAATCTGAATGAGGTTCACTTTTTTGGTATGATCCTTGTTAAAGAGGTAGTTGAGAATCGACGAGGTGCCCGCAAGCTGCGGGTTTCTGGCCGGGTTGATGCGTTTGGCGAGGGCTTCGAGTCCTTTTTGGCCTTCGCTGGCCGCCGATTCGTAAATTAATTCGCCCACGCAGCGAATGTCTTCGTTATTTCCACAGGTGCCGTCTGGGTTGGCGTCGCCGCAGGGCGGGTTGTCGAGTCCTTTTTCGCATTTTCCCATGCTGCAAAGGCTGAAGTTTTCCGCCAGGAAGCAATCGCCGCACTCTTCGCAATCGAAGAGGATGGTTTTGACGGGTTTTTCGAAGCCGCCAAAGAAGCATTTATACAGCGCGCCCTTGCCCTGCCGCAAGCCTTTACTGGCTCCGAGTACGGCTTTGAGAGGGGCGTTGAGGGCTTTTCCGGGTTCGAAGAAGGTGCCATGGAAGAGGTTGAAGCTGCGTTTGCTGAACGTGGCGGCGGGTCGGGAAAGTGTTTTCCGGCGGCCGGCCGTGTCATAGAGGTAAAAGCCGTTTTTGACACCGAAGGAGAGGTTATCTTTGTGGATTTCCCAGTTTTTGCCAATCTGGTCGGCTTTCTGGAGGATTTCCAGGAGCATGTCAAAATCGAAGATGCCTCCGATGTCGACGCCGGCGGCACCCATTCCGCGGTACATGGCGACCAGCTGGGCGGCGCGTTCGATATGCTGGGCGGGGGTTTCGGAGACGACTTTATCAAAGAGTTCTTTGGTGACGACGCAGCCGGGGAGTTTTCCCTGATACATCAGGCGGGGGGCGGGAGTGAGGGTGGAAAGCAGATAGACGTTGCCCAGGACGGGGACGTTCAGGGCTTCTTCCTTCAGGTAGCGGAAGAGTTCATCGCTTTTTCTCCAATCCCAGCCCAGCTGGGTGATGAGGCAGTCGGCGCCGGCGGCGATTTTTTTTCACAATATATAAAACAGAAGCATCAGGGAGGGTTCGGTGTACTTGAAGGGGGAGACGGCGGCGGCGATGTAGAACTGGTGGGCTTTTTCGAAGGCGCCGGGTTTGGCGGCAGCGAGGCTGTCGTGGTTCATCCGTTTAATCAGTCGAATCAGCCCGACGGATTCGATTTCGAACACCCCCTGACTGGAGAGGGGTTTGTCGCCGGTGAGGGCGAGAACGGCGTCGATTCCGAGCTTTTTGAGGCCCACGAGGTAGCTGACGATGGCGTCGCGGTTCATGTCCTTGCAGCTGACATGGGGGATCATGGCCAGATCGGCCCAGAGGTTTTTCTGGTCCATGAGGGCATAGATGTCGGCGGGGCTCATGCTGGCGACGCCGCCCGGGCTTTGGGGGATGGTCACGCCGACCAGATTCATTCCTTTGGGGATGGATTCACCTTTTTCTTTGCAGCCATTGAGAAATTTTTCGAAATTAGCGACATTGTGTCCCGGCAGCGGGACGAACTCCGCGGTAATGACGAACTGATCTGCCGCCTGCAACGCCGCTTTCAACTGTTTTTTCGACATAACGGGTTTCTCCGCCGGCCCAGCCTGGCCGGATGAATCCTGTAATGAATACTCATTCAAACCAACGTGAAGATCAGGGGCGATTATAGGGGGGAGGGGCGGGTTTGAAAAGTGCGGAATATCACAAACATAATATTTGCTTCCTTTTTATGTTGACGGTCGAGCTGGTGGGATAGTACTGTTTACACAGAGGTTCATTGGAAACTATGCAAATGCGAGTCTAAGGATTGACAAGCGAGCAGGCTGCATCCGGCAGTGAGCGGGCAGTTTGTAACTTGTTTTTGGACAGGAAGATAAGGTATATGGGCCGGTCTTATACTCCACGTAACCGCAATCCGTTTGCCTGGCGATTATCCGGGGCGTGTGGAATTCTGCTGGCGCTATGGGCTTTCTATGCGGCGATGGCTCAGACTCCGCCGACACCGGTTGTTTCGGGGGAAGAGCCATCGTCTTCCGCGGCGAAGCCGGGCAAGGCGGTGGTGATAATCTGTTCGGAGATGGTGGATGAGGGTCTTCTGGAATCCATCAAGCGGCGGGTGAATCTGGCGATTGCCGAGGGGGCGACGCATGTAATTTTTCAGATGGATACGTTTGGGGGACGGCTGGACAGCGCGATCGCCATCTGGAACTATATTATGTATGACATTCCGGAGACGGTGCGCACCGCGGCGTACATTCCGACCAAGGCGATCTCCGCGGGGGCTCTGATCAGCGTGGCGTGCGACGATATTTTCATGAAGAAATCGACGGTGATCGGGGACTGCGCCCCGATTTCGATGGGCGGGAAGCTGGAGGGGGTGGAGCGGGAGAAGGCGGAAAGCCCGACGCGGACGTATTTTGAGACGGCGGCGAAAGCCAACGGGTATCCGGCGGCTCTTTGCAAGGCGATGGTATCCATCGGGATCGAAGTGTATCAGATAAAAAACAAAACCACGGGCCAATTCGAGTACTTTGAAGGAAGCGAACTGCCTGGGGACTCCGAGAAGTACGATCTGGATTCGAAAAAACTGATCGACAGCAAGGATCAACTGGTGACGCTCGATGCGGAGAAGGCGGTGGAGTACGGTTTGTCGCGGGCGGTGGTGGAGGATCTGGAGGGGGCGCTGCAATTTCTGGAGGCGCGCGACAACCTGATTTTTTCGCGGCCCGTGGCGACGCTGGAGACGAACTGGTCGGAGCAGATGGTGCGGTGGATTACCAGCCCGACGGTGGCGGGGATTCTGCTGGGAATTGCGATGTTGGGGATTTATGCGGAGCTGAACAGTCCGGGGACGATTGTGCCCGGGGCGATCGCGGTGGCGGCGCTGGCGCTGCTGTTTGGGAGCAAATATTTTATCGGTCTGGCGAACTGGTGGGAGATCGCGCTGTTCTTTGTGGGTCTGGCCCTGCTGATGCTGGAGCTATTTGTGATACCGGGATTCGGGATTACGGGGATATCGGGGATTTTGCTGATTCTTTTCTCGCTGGCGGCGATGATGGTGGGCAACGCGCCGGACCGGCTGCCGATTCCGGCGACGGAGCCGGACTGGGAGCTGTTCTGGCAGAATGTATATGCGGCGGTGGGTGGATTTGTGGCGTTTTTGATCGTGGCGGCGATTTTAAGCAAATACTGGCACCGGATTCCGGTCGCGAACAGGCTGATACTCGCCACGCCGACGCCGGTGGAATCCAAACGACTGGAGTCGTTCATCGAAGCGGCGGATCCTTCCATTTGCGTGGGGCAGAGGGGAGTGACGCTGTGTTCCCTGCGGCCGGCGGGGATCGCGCGGATCGATGGGAAACGGGTGGATGTGGTGACGCAGGGGGAATTGATCGATTCGAACCGGCCAGTGCGGGTGATGGAGGTGGAAGGGAACCGGATTGTGGTGAAGGAAGTGGAGCAGGGCTAATTCAAGGAAACAGGAACTGGCTATGTCGGCGATGTTTTTCGCGATTATTCTGCTGGTGGTCGGGCTGGGACTGGTGATCCTGGAAGTGCTGCTGCCTTCAGGCGGGGTGATCAGCATTTTCGCGGTGGCGGCGTTTGTGGGTTCGCTGGTGCTGGCGTTCCGGGAGAGCCATGTAACGGGGTATGTATTTTTGTCCATCATGCTCGTGTGCCTGCCGGTGTCAATTGGGTGGGCGTTTCGGATTTTGCCGAAAACATGGATTGGGAAACAGATGATTTTGACGCCGAAGGCGGAAAAGCCGGAAGAATTCGGCGCGCCGGGCGTAAGTCTGGAAGATTACAGCTCGCTGGAGGGCAAAACGGGGGTGGCGATCACGCCTCTGCGGCCGGCGGGGATTGCGCTGATTGACGGGCACCGGTACAGCGTGACGGCGAAGGGGTCGCTGATCGAGAAAGACCGCGAAATTGTTGTGCAGCAGATCGAAGGAAATAACATTATTGTGGAATTGAAAAACGCGTAACTTTTCATCATAAGGAGCTTGCCATGGAATATTCACTCTTAGCGTTTGATCTGGCCAAAGCGATTGTCATCGGAGTTCTGATTTTAGGCGTCATTCTTTTCCTGATTCTGGGGATGTACATCAAGATCTGGATTCAGGCGTTCACCAGCCGGGCGAGGGTGAGCTTTTTTAATCTGATCGGGATGAGCCTGCGGAAGGTGCCGCCTCAGCTGATTGTGAGCGCCCGGATTTCGGCGGTGCAGGCGGGCCTGGAGGACATGGAGACGCGGGATCTGGAAAGCGTGTTTCTGGTGCGGCGGGATCCGTCGGATGTGCTGACGTGCGTGAACGCGCTGATTATCGCGTATAAAGCCAATCTGGACATCAGTTTCGTGGAGCTTCAGGCGCATCATTTCGCGGGCGGAAACGTGGAAACGCTGGTGAAGGCGATGGTGGCGTCGCACCGGGCGAAGATTCCGCTGACGCTGGATGTGGCCCGGGCGATCGATCTGGCGGGGCGCGACATTCTGGAAGCGGTGCAGACGACCGTGAAACCGAAGATCATTGACTGTCCCGATCCGAGGTCGGCGTCATCGGGCGGAGTGGCGATGCTGGACGCGGTTGCCAAGGACGGGATTCGTCTTTTGGTGAAGGCCCGCGTGACGGTGCGGTCGAATATCGCCCAGCTTGTTCGAGGGGCGACGGAAGAGACGATTATCGCCCGCGTGGGGCAGGGGATTGTATCGGCGATCGGTTCGTCGAATACCTACAAGGATGTGCTGGAGAATCCGGACCGGATTTCGCGCAAGGTGCTGGAGTCGGGGCTGGATGCGCAGACGGCATTTGAAATCGTATCCATCGATATCGCGGATGTGAGCGTGGCGAGCGTGGGCAATGTCGCCAACGTCGGGGCGTTTCTGGAAACGGAACGGGCGGAAGCGGACAAGCGTCTGCGTCAGGCGGAGGCGGAAGGGCGCCGCGCGATGGCGGTGGCCCGCGAGCAGGAGATGAAGGCCCTGGTGCAGGAGAACCAGGCGAAGGTGGTTCTGGCGGAAGCGGAAGTGCCCAAGGCGATCGCGGATGCGTTCCGGAGCGGGAACCTGGGGATCATGGATTATTACCGGATGAAAAACATTTCCGCGGATACTTCGATGCGGGACTCGATTTCGAAAAGCACCAGGCCGGAAAAACCGGGTTCATCTTCGGGTGCGGGTCAGTCCTGATTGAATGCGGAAACGAGAATCGAACCATCCGTGATGATTCGCGAGAATGATATTCTTGCGGACAGGAATACTAGTTATGTGGTTTGAAGGACTATTTCAAATTGTGCTGGCGCAATCCGGCGATTCGGACGATGGGCATCCGCTTCTGAAGCTGCTGCCGGTGCTTATTTTTGTGGGGCTGAGTCTGTTGAGCAAGCTGGCGAAGGCCGGGTCGAAGAAAACCAAGACCTCCCGGCCTGTTTCCGCGCCACCGATGGCCCGTCCTCCGGCGGGTGTGCCGACTCCTCCAGCCGGTCCGGTGCGCAAGCCGATGCCTCCTTATGCGCAAAAATCCAATCTGCCCTATGCGGTAAAGACACCGCCTCCAGCGCAGAGCGGCACGCGCGAAGTTCGCCCGGCGGCGCGTCCTGCGGCGCAAGTTCCGCGAGCTGCGGCACCTCCGGTTCAGCGGCCCGCGGTTCCCTCCCGTACGCAGGTCCCTGTTCCCAAACCCCCGGCGATAGCGAGGCCGGCCGGGGCAAGACCTGTTCCGCCGGGAAGGACGATGCCTCCTTCCGCCGCCAAACCGACATCCATAGCGGATGCGCAGCCGGTTCGGAAAACATCGGCAGCGCAAATCCATGGGGAGGCTCAGGCGGCAACGCCTGCCCCAGCGAAGCCTCCCACGGCGGTTCGAGCCACCGCCTCCGCGGCGGCAGCGCCTGCGCCGGCGACGCCTGTTGTCTCGGCGTTTTCGCGGCCGATCCATTTTGCGCAGCCTCAGACCCTGATCCAGGCGGTGATTTACAGTGAAATTCTCGGCAAGCCGGTGGGTTTGCGGCAGAACTCGGTCGAGGAATTCTAATGCCCGCTGCTTGTACCGTGGAAATGCAGAGCGGGTTAATGCCACGTCGGATTGGGATGTAACACATGAATCGGGACCGCGCCCCGTTTTGCCGGTCCCTTGAAGCTGAATAAACGCCGGGCATATCGAAATTCTTCCGGAAATGTCGATCCCCTGGAAGCATAGATGTTGAAATTCAGACTATCCCGCCGGGCCAATAAGTCCAGATGTTTTTCCAATGGTTTTCGGTACGCCGTCCAGCCGCCCCTTTCGGCGTAATCGAGCAACCATTGCACCACCTGTCGGGCTTGTTCGTATTGCTCTTTTTTGGCCAGCAACAGAGACAAATCGTACCCGCGGACAAAATCCTCCCACAGAGGGGCGCGTCCCTGCCGTATTTCCCGCATCCCTTGAGCGACCTGGTTGTTTCGAAGATCGAACAGCGCGGAGGCAAACTTTGGATTGCGAACCCGCTCCTCCGAATATTCCGGGTAACAGGCATTCACCATCACCGACTGGATTGTCTCGACCAGCTCATCGGTTATCGCCAGATCATCCGGAACCCGTTCGTGGGCCGCTTCCAATGCAATTCGTGCCATATAGCCATAGCGATACGACGTTGTCGATAAACATCCGCCGGCGTCCCAGAATTTTTCACGAAGCAGAATTCCCCACTGCACCAGTTCATCCGTCGTTCTATCCGCCAGTGCGATTTTGGAATCCAACTCCTCTCGCAATGCGGACCGTGCTGTTTCATACTCCGGCCATGTCGCCATGATCCGGTCCTGCTCTTTCCAGATCTCCTCCATTCCCGACAGTTTGAACGCGTTCCGGGGCGTTTCCTCCTCCGTTACAAGCCCCCGCTCCCGGAGGGAGGAAAAGTCCGGCGTTTTCATCGCGGGGTGCGCCGTCGTCACGAAATTTTCTGTTTTGGGCGTTTGCTCGATTCCCAAATCGACCTGCGCGAAGTCCGCCGGGATGTTCGGCTGGAAAAAGGATTCTTCCAGCGGCGCATTCCAGACAAACTGATCCTGAACAATGCGAACCGGGCTTGCGCCCAGGCGTGTTTTTCCGGTCAGTTCCACGAAAGCCGGCAGTTCCGTCTGCTCATCGACCCAAATCTGCGTAACAGCGTCATCCACCGCTTCTCCGCTGATTTTCTGCCCCTTCAGCTCGATGCCCTGCACTTTGATGCCGTCGATTTCTCCGGGGCCCAGTTCCGTATAGTCCTGCGTTTTGATAGTTCGAACAAAATCGCCGACAAAATCATAGTCGCCGCCCATCCCGGCCCATTTCACGTTCTGCCGGCCATACTGTTTCTGCCGATAAAACACCACGGTGTATTCCCTGCCCGGGAAACGAGAAAAGATACTGAGTGACAGTATTCCTTCCTGATGCACATCTTTTCGCGAACCGCACTCTGAAAGCCAATATACCCTCGTTTCCTGGTCGGACTGGATTTCATACCCCGTCTTGTCCACGGACGCGGAGGCCAAACGCCGCTCCCGATACTGATAGGAACGAACCTGCTCCATATTCTGTGCCACATGCGCCCATACCACGCCGCCTGGGGAGGCTGGATTTTGAACACTATGCCACACGATGAATCCTGCCGCCGCCAGCGCCGCTGCCGCCGCGTACCGACTCATTTTTCTTGCCATGAATGACCTTCGTTTCCCGGGATCAGGATGTTCGGTTTCGCCAACCCGCTGCCGCGTCAACTCCAGCCGCACCCGTTCCACGGCGTGTTCGGCAGACTGTTCCCGCGGCTGCAAGGCGGACAGCGACTCGAGAAGCCGATTCAGCTCGTTTTCAGGAATCTTTCTCATGGGACACCGCCGTTTCTGGTTTACTCAGTACGATTCGAAGTTTTGCCAAACCTTTCGAGCAAAGAGCCCGAACCTGTTTTGGACTTTTCTGAAGAAGCTGACCTATGATTTCATACTCTTGCTGTTGAAGGTATCGCAGGACCACGGCATTCCGGATGGGGATGCTCATCCGCCCGATCGCCTCCAGAACCTGCTGAAGCTGTTCCCGCTCGATCATTCGCGCCAAGGGAGTCGGATCCGTCGATTCTGATTCCTGCCACTCTTGGAGGCTTCTCGCCGGGCGGCGCTGCCGGCGCCAGTCAAACGCCAGATGGATGGCACTTCGGTACACATAGGCGTCCGGATTGCGTACGCGGGCCAATCCTTCGTGATTGCACAATTTAATAAACAAATCCTGCAGCAGGTCTTCCGCGGCATCTTCCCGAAGCGTCAACCGGAATAACAATCGGTGCAGGGTTTTTCCCTGCCGTTCCAGCACATCCAGAAGAATGTTATATCGGCCGCTCAAAATGTTTCCTCTTCATGCTTCCATACTCTATGACGATTGGACCTCTTGCTGCGCAACCCGAATATTACAATCATAATCCTTTTTTCACACAAAGTCATAAAAATTGTCCATGAAATTGCTCAATGAAACACCCTCCTTTTGACTTGTATTTCTACCCTTTTCGCCTTACCATCCATTGGCGTTTGGTTCCGGATATCGCAGATATCCTTCGTTTCCTTCGGCAGGACCTTCGGAATATGCCCACGTTCAGTTTTGATATCCGATTTGCATCGCGGTCCGGGGGCTGCACGGTTTATACCGCCCAGCTGATTCGGGCGATGGTGAGGGAGTATCCCGATGTTCGGTGGAGGCTGTATGCCAACACGGGGAGCGGACCGCAGGAGGATTTGATTCGGCGGATTCGGGAGGAGAACGGAATATCGCCGGAGGAGGAGCGCATGCAGGCGGTCCCCTGCCGCACGGGGGCGCTGGGATTGGGGCAGCATGTGGAATTTCTCCGGTTTCGCGACGATGCTGCGCTGTATCACTATCCGCATTTCGATGCGCCGCTGGGGATGCGGGGCATTCCGCTGGTGATGACGATTCACGATTTGTATCCGATGACGATTGCAGGGTATTGCAGCGGGACGAAGCGGGAGTATTTTTATCGCGCAGCGCGGCATAACGCCCGTCGGGCGGCGGCGGTGATTACGATTTCGCAGTACAGCCGAGGGGAGATTCTGGAGCATTTGAAAATTTCCGAGGGGAAAATCACGGTGATTCCACAGGGGTACGCGCCGGAATTTCGGCCCATCGAGGATTTGGACGTTCTGGAAGAGGTTCGCCGGCGGTATGCTCTACCGCCTCGGTTTTTATATTACACGGGGAACCAGAAGCCGCACAAGAACCTGCCGCGGTTTTTGCAGGCGTATGCGAAACTGCCCGAAGCGACACGGAAGGAATTTGGCATCGTGATATCCGGTCCGGGCACGGAGGAATCCCGCAAGCAGCTCGTGGAACAGGCAGAGTCGCTGGGGATTTTACCGCAGGTACGGATTCTGGGGCTTCTGCCGGAGGGGGATTTGCCGGCGATGTACAATCTGGCGTCGCTGTTTGTGCTGCCGAGTTTATATGAAGGATTCGGGATGCCGCTGCTCGAAGCGATGGCCTGCGGGACGCCGGTGGCGTGTTCGAACGCCACGGCGATCCCGGAGGTGGTCGGGACGGCGGGGCGGCTCTTCAATCCGGCGGATGTCGATTCGATGGCCGGAGCGCTTCAGGCGGCGATCGAGCGGGACGTCGGCCAGCCGGCCGTTCGTGAGACTGTTCTGCGGCATGCGCGGGTGTTTTCGTGGTCGATCACCGCCCGGAAAACGGCGAAGCTGTATCGGCAACTTTTCTGAATGGGATTTTGGAATCGAGAGGGAGTTTTGGAGGTCCTATTATCGGACGTTAGAAAGCTCTTTTTTATTTCCCTGGCGTGTAAAAACCGGCGGAGGCGGGTTCTGCGAAGGGGGAGGAAAAACTTCCGGATATAATTTCAGTGAAGGGAAACTCTGTGCGATAAAACAAAGACGGCG
This sequence comes from uncultured Pirellulales bacterium, assembly GCA_964582655.1. Taxonomy (GTDB): domain Bacteria; phylum Planctomycetota; class Phycisphaerae; order Sedimentisphaerales; family SM23-30; genus CAZOTP01. The sequence continues at coordinate 10,193 of CAZOTP010000009.1, forward strand.
CGGGGCCGGATGCACCTATGCTGGAAGGAATTGTTATGCGGACATTAATAGTAGAAGACAATCATGCCAACCGGCAATTGATGGTGAAATATCTGTCGTGTTTCGGGGAATGCGACACGGCGGAAAATGGGCTGGAGGGGGTCATCAAGTTCCAGGAATCGCTGGACAGCGACAAGCCGTATGATCTGGTGTGTCTGGATCTGATGATGCCGGAGATGGACGGGCATGATGCGCTGCAGCAGATTCGCGCGCTGGAAACGGCCAAGGGGATACGGGGGCTGGCGGGGGTGAAGGTTTTGATTGCCTCGGCGGCGGACACGCCCAGCGGGATATTGAAAGCCTTTCAGATGGGATGCGAGGGGTATCTGATCAAGCCGATCCGGCGGAAGGAAATGTATGACACGCTGGAGAAGCTGGGGCTGATTTCCGCCTCGACGATTCCTCAATAACCGGCAACGAAGCGTTTCCGGCGCGACAGGAGATACAAGCTGTGGAAAATCGAAGTCATCTGGTTGGAATGGAATGCCGTTCGATTCTGGAAGCGGCGGTGGAGAAGCGAAGCCCTCTGACGCTGACGGTGCAAAGCGGCAATAGCTGGCAGGTCTATAAATCGCAGTTTCTGGGGTTACAGAAGAACCGCGTGATTCTGTCGCAGCCGGTGCCGGACACGGCGGACTGCCACATGGAGCCGGGGGTGGGGCAGCAACTGGCGGTTGCGTTCAAAAAGGGGTACAACAAATGTCTGTTTGTCACGCGGGTGATCGGTCAGGACCGACTGCAGCTGATGGACGACGGGGAATACGTTCCGGTGCTGACGGTGTTTTGCCCGGAGCAGATTGAGAAGATTCAGCGCCGCGCGTTTGACCGGACGGATGCACCGCCGGGTGAACCGGTGGAGGTGACGATTCAATCGGCGGGCCAGAGGAAGGGATCTCCGCTTTGGAAAGGGACGCTGACGGATCTTTCGGCGGGCGGACTGGGCGTTTCCATTCCTTCCCCGGCGACGGCCGGACTGGTGGAGAATGAGCAGTACAATATCAGTTTTATTCCGCTGCCCAAGCAGAGTCCGATTCAGCTTTCGGTTCGGCTTCGGCACATCACGGCGGGGGAGGATCCGGGCCGGAGTTTTGTGGGATTCCAGATTGTGGGGATGGAAATGTCGGAATCGGGACGGAATACGCTTCGCCGCATCAGCCGCATTCTGGGGGTGTACAAGCGGATGAATCCGCAGACGCGGCATGATGACTGCCTGAGACGATAACCTTCCCAAGTCAGCTTTTCAAAAAATTCTGTTCGGGGAATCCTCATTTCCGGGGAGTGCGGGATCCATCGATCAATATACCTGCCGTCGCGCTTTCGGTGTCAGCCTGCGGGGAAATTCGCCTGAATCCAATCCAGCATTTGCCGCATCGCATGGGAAGCGGAGGCGGTTTCGAGAAACGCCTGGCGCGCGGCGTCGGCGATTTGCATTCTCTTCTGCGGATGAGCGAGGAAGTAGTGCACTTTCTGGACCAGCTCGCGGTGATCGCGGAAGAAAATCTCGTGGACATGTTTCTGGTAGAAGGGTTTGAGGCGGTCTTTCCAGTCGCTTTGGGGGCGGCTTCGAATCAGAAAAAACGCGCCGGCGGCGATGCCATTCCACAGAAGGGATTCGGGCGTATCGCTTTGGGGCAGATAGAGATGGATGGGAACGGCGTGAAAGAGTTCATTCAGCTCCGGACCGTCGGGAAGGGTTCCGGTGACGGCGTTTTGAGCGGGGGATTCGTGCCAATACTCGGGGATGGCGGCGTCGGGTGTTCGGTATTTCGCCCAGCCCCAGATTTTCAGGCACACTCCGGCGGCTTGGAGATTCTGGCAGCAGGTGTCGCAGAGAATTGCCGGTCCCATGAATTTTTCCAGCAGTTCGGTGAAATGCTCCTGGAGGTCCTTTTCTTTCAGGACGATTCCGGATTCCTGGGCGCGGAGGAGATACCGCCGGGCGCGGGAGGGATCAAATTCTTCGGGGCGCCGGCGGATTTCTTCCATGGCGAGTTGAAGGAGCCGCTGCTGAAAGGGCAGATGGATGCCATAGGATGACGGTTCTGTGCTGCACCGGTCCGCCAGGAGAGCGACATCGGCCTGGAGCGGGGTATCGGCGGGGAGGTCGAGGGGATGATATATTTCGGGATTGGCAAAGAGAGGCAGCACGGCCGTTCGCGGCGAAGGAAATCCCGCCTGGATGAGAAGGTTTCTTTGTTCGTTTGTCAGAGCGAAGACCACATCGGCGGGACCCATACGATCGGCGGATTTGGATTCGGCTTGAAACAGATTCGGGGACGGTGTCCGCAGGAGCGTGGCACAGATGGGTTTTTCTCCCAGGGAATAGGGGAAATCGCGCCGGAAGGAATCGATCAGGAGAATCAGATGGGGGCGGACGCGATTCAGTCGTTCGAGCTGGGCCCAGACGGAGACCTGATCGGGCCGTTCCAAGGCAAGCGGGTCGGTCTTGACGTTCAGGTCGCGGAGGCCGGCCATCGCGTCTCGGGTGGCGGCGTAATCGATGCGGCTCAGGGTGTTGGTGATATTGGCGGCGCGAAGAGAGGATCGCTGGTCCGGCTTGAACAAGCGATGAATTTCTTCCCATGTCGTTTTTTGGTCCCAAGCCTGCATTTGCTGAATGAGATGGGCGTGTCTGGACGCAGCGAGGTTCAGGCATTGTTCCATGGTGATGGTAACGGTCTGGGCGAAGGCCTGATTTTCACTGTCCTTCTGGAAGACCTGATTGATGACTTGGTCGGCGATGTTGTAGCCGGGTTGGTTTTCGAAAAAATCCAGGAGCATCTGCTGCGGATTGGAACCGAGCAGGGGGACGAGCTGTCCGGAGCGGAGCCAGGGAGTGAAATCGTAGAGTTGAAAAATCAGCCGGTAGTTCAGCGGATTGGTTTCGGTGACCAGCAGGGCCTGATAGAGGGGGAGTTTTTTGAGGATGGCCTGGAGGATGGCGCCGCTGCCGACGCCATCGATGACCAGGTTTCCTTTGGCGGGCTGGACTTTCCGGCTGTGGGCTTCGGCATAGAGCAGGGGGGTGGAGCAGAAGCCCAGCCAGTCGAAGCGGCCGTCGGGTCGCCGGATTCGAAAGGTGGGGGCGCCATCGTCCGCGACGGCCTGGCGGCCGGAAGCCGGCGGGGGGGTGTTCCGGATGGGTTGCGCGAGCGGGGCGTTTTGGCCGGTCATCGCTTCGAGATTGGCTTGCAGCAGTTCGGAGGCGGGCCAACGCGTCCAAAGGTCGGATGCGGGTTGGGAGGATTCGCAGGGAGCAGAAGGGGTATTGGTATCGGAAGAAGGATTGGACATGGCATTATACCGGCGTCAGGAAGGAGTCGGCCTCCAGCTCGCCCCGGAGGGAATCGGTCGGCGACAAGCGGATTTCCACGGAGGTGTGTCCGAACTGCTGGAGCCGGTTGGTCTTGATTTTGATGTCGCAGGGATTGCAATGTCCAAAACAATCGCAGGATCGAAACTCGCGGGTCATTTGAAAGGCGGGATCGAGGACATGCCCGATGGGGTTCGACTGTGCGTAGAGATCGTGATGGCAGCGGTAAATGTTACCGGAGGGGCCTATGAGCAGTTCCGTGGTCCGGCAGAGCACATTTTTGCGAATCTGCATGGAGCAGGCCTGGGGGTATTTGTATTGGCCATAGAGTTTTCCGTTGGCGAAGCCGAGAAATTCTTTGGTGCGGAAATCGATGCCTTCGCCGAGGGCCTGCTGCTGGACCTCCAGGATATGCGATTCGTTGTCGGGGTGGAGAACGGCCCAGATGCCGATGGAGAAACCCGCTTCGATCATGCGGTGGACTTTGTCGAAAAGCTCCCGCGGATCCGCCTCGGTGGGGTGATAGCTCACGCGGATGGAGGCGTAGGGTGCGGGGCGCCGGAGCCGTGCGGGATCGACCCGCCGGATCATCTGTTCGACGTCGAACCAGAGATTCGTCAGCACGTCGATGCGGATTCGGTCGGGTAGGAGGTTGAGGATGTCGTAGAAATCAGGATGAACGGTAGGTTCGCCGCCCTGGAGGGTGACGGGGACTGTGCCCTCTTCTTTTTGGAGGTCCGCCAGTCGGGAGAGGCCTTCCACCCATTGTTTTCCGGTAAGCCGCTGTTCGCTTTGGCGGGGGCTTTCAAATTCGTTGATGCAGTAGGGGCAGTGATAGGGGCAGGCCATCGTCAGAAAGGCGGCGATGTAGTTGCAGTCTTCTGTAATTCGTAGGGCCGGCAGGGGCGAGTCTGGAGTGGTCATCGAAGTTTCGCCTTGCATCAAGGGATAGCGCTTTCCACAACCAGCGGCTGCGGTCTTCGGCGGAGGGGTTTGGCCGGAGCGGGAATCAGCGACTCGACCGCTTCGAGCACCTGTTCAACGGAGATGGATTCCATGCAGGTCTGGTCAAACGTGCAGCGGGGCTGGAAGCAGGGGATGCATCGCCGATCGCAGGCGGGTGTGATCTTAACGCCAAGGCCATAGAGATAGACCTGTTCCGGGGGTGTCGGGCCGAAGAGCGAAACAATTTTCCGCTGGAGTCCGATGGCCAGGTGCAGCCCCAGGGAATCGCAGGTGATGATGAGCCGGCAGGAAGAAAGCCATTCAATGTAATGCCGGATGCTGTTCAGGGACTGCTGCCAGCTCACGGCGTACTGTTTGCGGACGAGCCGCCGGTGCAGTTCGGTCCAGTTGGATTCGGGCCATACCTTGGTGGGCCATTTCGGTCCGACGCGGTGGTTCAGGCCGATGTCATAGATCGGAATAATCCGTGGGGTGTACCCCAACGAGTATTTTTGACCGGTCCACTCGCGGCCGATGCTTTCATAGAGGGTCTGCTGGTAGGGGCGGAAGACATCCCGCTGGAGGGCCTCGGTCATCGCGCGGGCGGAGTCGGGGTAAAAGGCTTCGGGTCCGTCGCTGCTCCAGTCGCGGAATCCATACCGATGGTCCGCGTTCAAGGCGAGGGAGAATTCGCACCAGTCCTTCTGTTTTTCCAGATTTATCAGGATATCGTAGCGGGGATGAATCTGTTCCGGTTCGACCTGATCGGGGCTGTCGGCGAGAATCAACTGGTCAATCAGATGGTTCTGGCAGAGCAGATCGTACGCCGAGCGGGCGGTGATCCAGGTGACGTCATAGCCTTTGAAGGCTTCCAGCAGGCAGGTGCAGCGAAAGACGTCGCCAAAGCTGACGACCGGCGAGATGTTGTGATCGCAAGTTTCGGAATATCCGTGCTTTATGATGATTACTCGTTTTCGGCCCATCCATGAATATCCATGTCTGAAACTATTTAAATTCCGAATTCCCGGACACTTGCTTTTCATCGGAAAAATCCGGCAAAGAACATAAAAAATCATCGGTTATCGGGCGTGAGAAATGGGAAACTGCATGGGAAAGCGTTTCTATGCCGATGGGAAGTTGAGGAGCGATGCAAGCCCAATGAAAAATAATTATCGGACCCTAATGGAGTCGGAGTCATGATGATTTCAGCGAATACAGCCTCGACGGAAATACTGGAAACGCCAAAAAGTCTGGAGAAGGCGCTTCATGTGAAGCGAATGCACGGATTGGGAAATATTCTCTGCCTGCTTCCGGCGCTGGACCGGCTGAGGGAGTCCGGGGTTTGGGTTAATGTGATTACCCGGCCGGAATGGGCGGGGCCTTTGGGCGTACTGCGCCCGGGGGTGATGTGGAACCAGCCTGCGGAAGGGGGACAGTTCGTGGATCTGGACGATTTGACGGAGTCGATGACGCCCTGCGAGCACCGGACAGATGAGCTGGGACGGCTTTTGGGGTTGGAACCGCCGTTTGAAACCCTTCGGCTGATGATTCCCGAAGCGTGGTCTGCTCCGTTCGAGGACTTGCGGGGCAGCATCGTCTTTGCGCCGGAAGGGGGGCATCCTTCACGACAATGGCCCGTTTCACTGGCAACTACCTTGCATCATTATATGCCATCCCGTCATTTTGTTCTGGCGGGGACGGATCCGGGTCCCCGAATCACCTGCGATGTGGATCTGCGGGGCAAACTTCGCGTGCAGGATTTATTTGGCGTATTGGCGGTTGCCGATACAGTAATTACGATGGATTCGGGGGTTCTGCATATCGCCGCGGCGCTGGGGAAGCCCACGGTGGCGGTGTTCGGGGGAATCGATCCGGCATTTCGCATCCGGGAGGATCAGCCGGTGGTGGCCCTTCAGGCGAAACTGGATTGCTCCCCCTGCAACAAGAAGGAAACGTGCGGGGAGGAGTTTTTCTGCATTCGGGGGATTCAGCCGGAACACATCGCCCAGGCGGTGGAACTGGCGCGGCAGATCCATCAATGCCTGATTTACAAGGTCGCGGTTCGGACGAAGACGGTTTCGATGGCGTAAAACCGCTTTCGCTGCCGTTTTTTTAATCGCTGAAGGTTTCGGTAATGGATTGCAGCGCCGGGCGCGTGCGAATCAGTCCTTTGCACTGCTTGACGGCCTGATCCAGCTGCAGATCCAGCTCGAAAAGGTCCTGCGCCTGTTTTTTCTGTTTTTCTTCCTCGGTAGGCGCCGGATCCGAATTGGATTCGGCATCGGCGGGTTTGGCGGCAGATTCCTTGGGAGGATACATCGTCAGTTTTTGAATCAAATCGCGCAGCCTAGTCAGGCTTTCCGGGTCCAGGTCCTGTTCGATATCGGGATCCACGCCCCAGATGTCGCTGTTGGGCAGCCGGTGCAGGCAGCGGCCTTTGGGCAGATAATAGTAATCGGTGGTCAGTTTCAGCGTGGCGTCCGACTGGGGCAGGCGAATCAGCCGCTGCACGCTGCCTTTGCCCCAGGACCGTTTGCCGACGATAACGGCGCGGTTGTTATCCTGGAGGGAACCGGAGACGATTTCCGAGGCGCTGGCGCTGCCCTGATTGATGAGAATTACGGTATGGAAGCGGGGCCAGGTCCCTTCGGCTTTTGCGTTCTGGACCTGCCGGGGGGAGTGGGCGCCCTGGGTGGAGATTATGACGCCCTGATCGAGAAAGCGGTCCACGATTTCAATGGCGGCGGACATCAGCCCGCCCGGATTGGAACGCAGGTCCAGGATCATCGCTTTCATGTTGTCCTTCAAAAGCGTCTGGACAATCTCATCCAGTTTTTCGCCGCTGTCCTGCGTGAACTGAGTCAGGCGGACATAGCCGATTTTGTTTTCGGCGTCGATCCAGTAGTCCCACTGGCCGTCGGGCGCGATGCGCCGCCAGCCCTTGAGCATGGGGACATTGATTTTTTCGCGGCGGAGGGTCAGGGTTTCTTCGCTGCCGTCGGCGTGGAGAATCTTGAGGACCACCTCGGAGCCGGCGGGTCCGGTCAGTTCTTTTACGGCGCGGGTGGCGGACCAGCCTTTGGTGCTCTGTCCGCTGACTTCCAGGATGATATCGCCGGGCATCATGCCCGCCTTGTAGGCGGGGGAATCCTCGAACGGGCTGACGACGGTGATATATCCCTGCTGCACATCAATGACGACGCCGATTCCCTCGTAGGAGCCGCTGGTCTGTTTTTCGAATTCGGCGACTTCCTTTCCGGGAATATATTCGCTGTAGGGATCGAGTTCATGGAGCATGCCGTTGATGGCGCCGGTGACCAGGTCCGGGGTTTTGACTTCTTTGACGTAGTGTTTTTCGATCAGGTCGCAGACATCCACGAGGGGGTCAAAACCCCGGACCCGCGGGGCGCACCGCCGGCGTCGGCGGCGCGGGCGGGGGGGGCGTCCTCGCTGAAGGCGGGCAACGCCATCGCCAGGGAAAGCATCATGAGCCAGCATATCGGTTTTTTATTCATGGATTTACTCCAGTATCACTGTTCTGAGGCGGTTCCGGAATGCATTCTGAATCCTCAGGGGGACATCTTACCATTGAGCCATTCATTTTGTAAGGATTTTATCCGCTCCTGCGTTTTTTTCCATAATTGGGGGTTCATCCGCTGTTTTAAATCTTTTGCGCCGGGGAACATCCGCTGGTGAAGCCGCTGATAATCCTGTTCCAGGTCGAGGGCCTTCTGAAAGACTTCCAGGGCCTGATCCGGCTTGTTTTGACGGATCAGCAGGTCGCCATAGAACACATACAGCTCCGATTTCGCGGGGTGAAGGCGCAGGGTTTGTTCGGCACAGGCGGCCGCCTTATTCAGCAGGTTCGGCTGATCCGGAGTTTGCGCCGAGGCATAGTCATACAGCTCGGCGAGGGATTGCGGGCCACGGAAGTTTTCCGGATCCCTCTGCGCCGCGATTTGGAATGCTTTGACCGCCTGGTCGAAGGATTCCTGCCGGGGCGGGCGGGAATGCAGATATTCGTTCCAGTGGAGTTGTGCCAGCAGGAACGGCGGATCGGGATCGAGCGGATTGGTCCGCATCGCTCGTTCGGCGCAATGACGGGCGGAATCCATTTGTCCGGCCAGGGCGAGCATCTGAGCCTGGCGAGCCTGGTTATAGGCCTGTATCGCCGGGATCATCGTTGCCCAGACCACAGCCCCTAACAGGAGGCAGCCGATGATTCCGGCAATACGAATTCGCCGTCTGAAGGAGATGCCGGAACAAGAAGCGTGATTCGATTGTTTGGCGGCAAGCAGCGCGGCCAGCATGGCAAAGAAGCAGGTTCCCACGCCGGGCTGGAAAAACGCCATGTCGATGCCGTTGTGGATCAGAAACCCGAGAATGCCGGCTCCCAGAGCAATTGTTTCGGCACGGCCGGAGTCGGAGATGGGATTTCCGCCATCCGGGATTTGCGTAATCACAAACGAAATCAGCCAGACCAGCGCGGGCATAAAGAACATCAGCAGATAAACGCTGAGCAATTCCTGCGGGTTGTGGATTCCCGGAAAGTGGCTGAACGCCCGCCGAATGAGGCCGATGGAGATGGCTATCGCGACGCCGTAGGAGACGATACGCAGAGCGGATTTTCGGTTCGGGGGCGGGAGATCGTTCGATATTGATGAAACAGCAGCGGCGGGGCGGCACAAGCGAATGGAAACGGCGAGGATTGCCCAGACCATCGCCAGGAAACCGAACAATCCCCACTGCGCCCAGATCGAGACGGGCAGGCTATGGGGGTCCATGACGACTTCCGGCGCGGCGGGGTCCATGTAGCGGGGATAGTATTCGCCGAAGTTCTGAGGACCTACTCCCGTCAGCGGGTGATCGGCGATCATGGCGGCGGCGGCGGTCCAGTACTGCCACCGCACCCACATGGAGGCGCTGGGGAGGCGGTTATGCGTCAGGCCATAGGCGATGATGGCGGAGACGGATACGACGAGCAGGATTCCCGCGGTGATGAAAGCGGCCCGCCAATGTCTAGACAGAATTTTACGGAAGAGGAATATTCCGACGGCAAGGAATGCGGCAAGAGCGGCCGCGGCGATGCCGCCTTTGCTTTTGGTGAGGAGCAGGGCAAATCCCTGAATCAGAAAAATGAGGGCGAGAAGAAGAAAGGAAATCCATTGCGAGAGGTTGGAAAGTTTCCCTGGCCGGCGGGATATGGCCAGCGAGGCCGTCGCGAAGAGGGAAAGCAGCAGCATCGCCGCGGCGGTATTGCTGATGGCGAAAAATCCGCCCACATCGCGGCTGGTGATGCGGCCGGCAAACTGCTCCGCGGTGAAGGAGCCCGGCTCGATGCCCTGCGCGGCGAAAACCGCCTCTGGATTCTGACGAAAGGATTCGGTCAGTTCCGGCAATTCGTAATAATGCTGTTCCATGCAGCGGTAGGCCAGCACGGCACCCGCGGCGGCGATAGCGCCCAGGAGAATCTGTCTTTTTTGTGGGGTGTCCAGCCGTTGAACCAGGAGAATCGCCAGCAATACCTGTGCAATCAGCGTGAAGCTGGAGATGAGTGCCGTGTTTTTGTTGGAGGCGAAACGGCAGGAGAGAATACCGCCTGCAATCAGCAGAAGAAGCGGAATGCCCAGCGAAGTGTGACGCCAGAGAAATTGCGTCTGACAAAGCTGCCGGATGAGCCAAACGGCGAACAGCGTGAAAAGAATTCCCGCGAAAAGAAGCATGGCAGGAGTTTCCGGCATGGCGATGGAGACGGTTTCCGGGGGCCCGCTGATGCGCCAGCCGGCGGGGAAGGATTCATTCATCTGGCAGCGTGAGGCGAGGATGACGCTGCATGCAAACACCAGCAAACCCTCGAACCGGCGAACCTTCCGCGGCGATTCCAGCGATGGGGTGTTCACAGCTTTGCCGGGTTTGGGCCTCATGCGCATCCGCCGTTGTTTTTTCCCGGATTTTCCAGAATCGCGATAATCAGCAGAATCAGAATGGTCTGGGCGAAGACCAGGGCTGCTCCGATATTGGATAATCCGGGCAGAATCATCGCGCCTAGTGAAGTCGTGGCTGTTGCCAGGTAGATGGTCAGGACCGCCTGTCGTTTGCTCATGCCCCGCTGGACGAGCCGGTGCGAGAAATGCTGGGTATCGCCCACGAAGGGGCTTTTTCCCTGCAGGAGCCGCAGAAGGACCACGCTGGTAAAATCATAGAGCGGAACCGCCAGTATCACCAGGGGCATCAGAGCCGCGACCCAGGAACCGGAGGGCTGGTCCTGATGGTAGTAGGTGGTGCGGACACTGGCAACCGCAAGAAACAGCCCCACGACCAGCGAGCCGGCGTCCCCCATAAAAATTTTCGCCGGCGCGAAATTGAAAACCAGAAATCCCAACAGCGCCCCCGCGAACAACGCCAAAAACGCCGAGACAAACACCTGGCCCGACTGCAAAGCGGCGACGAGAATGACCGAGGCGCAGATTGCCGCGATACCGGCGGACAGGCCATCCATGTTGTCCAGAAAGTTGAACGCATTGATGATGACGGTCATCCACAGCACGGAGAGCAACGTGGTAATCCACACATTCGGGATGAAAAAGTCAAACCGGATTCCGCCCCACAAGGCCAGCATAGTCGCGGCGCCAAGCTGCACCAGCAGCTTTGACCAGGGGCCCAGCCGCCGCCTGTCGTCGATGAGTCCCAGGATATGCAGCGCCGCCGCCGCGACGCAGAGCGCCAGCATCCAGCGTCCCCGCGAGAGCATGCCCGGAATATGCTGCGATAGAACCATAGGCATCCAATCGGGCAGGGGCCTGCGGCCGGCGTACCAGGCGATTGCCAAGGCGATCAGGCAGGGCAGCAGCGTGACCCAGACAATCGCAATGCCGCCGCCCAGCGCGATCGGCTGGGTATGAATCTTGCGGTGTCCGGGCTGGTCCACGAAATCATGGGCGATGGCCCATTTCCGCACGGTCGCGGTTAATGCCGTCGAAGCCAGAAACGCCGCGCCCGTCAGGGGGAGGATATATTTTGCTTCCGGAATCACATGGCCTCCAGGAGGGTTTTGCGGACCTGCGTGAGGAACGGGATATAGTCCCCGCTTGCGTAATCGGGATAGGTGTAGGGCCAGTTTTGCCACTGCCCGCGGGTAAAGTGCAGCGTCGCCTCGGCGTACATATTTTCGCCGATGTAGATTCGATGGGAATAATTTTTTGTCGTCGCCAGCACCAGTTTGGAAGGGTCCACGTAGCCGGGGTCCAGATTGATGGGGCGCTCCACGCCCAGCGACCGGCCTGCCGGCGTCTGGGCCAGCTCGGCTTCCAGGGCGTTGCTCTGATGCTTGATTGCCGCGAGCCGGCCCGGATCGATCAACTCCGCGAAACTTACAAATTTCCGCAGCAGTCCGATTCCCATCTGTTTTTCGTAATACCGCGTCTGGGTGAACGGCAGGATCTCGCTGTGCAGATCCATCGTTCCCCACAGCGGCTGCATCCGCCTCTCGGCGAGGTCGAACATCTCTTCCTGCCGGCTCAGCATGCCCACGATCAGTTTTACGGGTTTGGGCGGATGCAATTCCTGCGACATACGCAACACTCCGTTTTGCGGTTACGGATTCAGCTCGGCATACAGTTTCCGCACCCATTCGACGGCGCAGTTCGCGGCGCCGGCACGGGCGACGGTTTTCTTTTCCGCGTCGCGGCGAAGCTTGATTTCCACGTTGCCCTCATCCAGCGCCTTCTTGCCGACGGTGATTCGAATCGGGATTCCGATCAGGTCGGCGTCTTTGAATTTGACGCCGCCCCGCAACGCCCGGTCATCCAGCAGCACGTCGATGTTTTCACGGCGAAGCTGCTGATAGATTTCTTCGGCGGCGGCGGAGACTTCCGGATCGTCCGGATTGACGGAGGTGACCAGCACTTCGAAGGGGGAGATGCTGATGGGCCAGAGAATGCCGTCGGCGTCGTTGGCCATTTCAATGGCGGACGCCATGATGCGGTTCACGCCGATGCCGTAGCAGCCCATGATGCACGGATGCGACTGGCTGTTGTCATCGAGAAAGGTCGCGCCCAGCATGGCGCTGTACTTGGTTCCCAGCTTGAAGACGTGTCCCACTTCGATGCCGCGGCTTTCCTGCAGAATGCCGCCGTCGTTGCGGGGGGAGGGGTCGCCCTGCAGGGCGTTTCGGATATCCGCGACCAGGACCCGTTTGTCCGCTTCATTGCCCAGGGCCACCAGGACGTCCCGTTTCCAGTTGAATTTTTTGACATGGTAATCGATTTTGTTTGCGCCGGTGACCCAGAAGCCGCCCTGGGCGGCGTCGGGATCGACAAAAATCACCGTTCCCGAAGCTCCGGCGATGCCGCTATGAATTACATGGGGCCCGACGAATCCGATGGGGAATCCGTCGTCCCTGGCGGAAGCTTCATCGGTCAATTGCACATCCTGCAGGTCCGGGAATCGCGCGAGGACTTCGCTCTTCAGTTTCGATTCATTCAGTTCATGATCGCCCCGAACCACCGCCAGCACCCACTTCACATGGCTGGCTTGCCCCTCCGCTGTGGTCGTTTTGCAGACCAGCGTTTTGAGCAGATTCTGAGGCTTCACTTTCGTTTTCAACTGCGTTTTGAAAAACTCCACCAGCTCTTCAATGCTTTTGCAGCCGGGGGTATGCACGTTTTCGAGTTCGCCGACCGGTTCGCCTTCGAGGGTACAATTCCGCGTGCCGGTCTGCGCCTTTTCCACGTTCGCCGCGTAGTTTCCCTTGTCGGAGCTGATGAGGATATCTTCTCCGGCGGGGCAGGGAATCATGAATTCCTCGGTATCGGTTCCGCCCATACCGCCGGAATCGGCTTCCACGGTGACATACTTCAGCCCGCACCGGGTGAAGATGCGGCAATAGGCATCGTACATTTTTTTATAGGATTCATTGAGCCCTTCGACTGTCGCGTCGAAGCTGTAGGCGTCTTTCATGATGAATTCCCGCGACCGCAGCACGCCGAAGCGGGGGCGGAATTCATCGCGGAACTTGGTGTTAATCTGGTACAGGTTTATGGGGAGCTGTTTGTAGCTGGACACTTCGCTCGCCGCGATGGCGGTGACGACTTCCTCGGCGGTCGGGGCCAGGACATTTTCCCGGTCATGCCGGTCGGTGAAATGGCACATGATGTCCTGAAATACCACGTCGCGGCCGGTTTTCTGCCACAACTCCATGGGCTGGAGGATGGGCATGGAGATTTCCTGCGCCCCGGCACGGTTCATTTCTTCCCGCACGATGGCGATTATTTTCAGGATGGACTTCCAGCCCAGGGGCAGATAGGTATAGGTGCCGCTGGCGAGCTTGCGGATCATGCCCGCCCGAATCATCAACTGATGGCTGGGGATTTCCGCCTCGGAAGGCGTTTCTTTCATCGTCGGAATCAACATCTGCGTCCATTTCATCGGGTTTTCATTCCTTTGCAAAAGCAGCCGTCCGCCTTGCTCGGTCGCTAAACGCATCCAATCCATCGAATTACAGTCGTTTCGAGCCAGCTCGGCAAGGCCGATATTATACCCGGTTGCCCTGTTCAGACCAGCAAATTTACCCCCATCTTTCCCCTTGCCTTTGAGTTTGGGCGCCGGTACACTTCCGGGTAACTCTATGCTCACAAAACGTCTGGAAGAAAACATCGGCCTGATTTTGTTGGCGGTCATCCTCCTGGGGTGTTTGATTGTCATTCTCCCCTTTCTTTCGGCGATTCTGTGGGGGATTGTACTGTGTTTTTCCAGTTGGCCCCTTTACAAGCGCCTGTTTCGATGGCTGGGGAAGCGGCGCATCCTGTCGGCTCTGCTGATGTCGCTTCTGCTGACCCTGATTATTCTTTTGCCTTTCCTTCTTATCGGAGGTACCCTGGCGGAAAACGTCAAAGACCTCCCCGGGCATGTTCGAGGGTGGATTGAGCAGACGCCTTCGGAACCGCCTGACTGGCTGGCGAAGTTGCCCCTGATCGGGGAATCCGCATCCCAGCGATGGAAAGAGCTTTCCGCCGACAGCAGCAAGCTGTTCAAAGCGCTTAAGCCGGTTCTGGAATCCGCTTCCGCCTGGCTGGTTAAACTTCTGGTTGCCTTTGGCCAGGGCATTTTGCAGCTTGCATTGAGCATTTTTGTCGCCTTCTTTCTTTACCTGCACGGGCTGGAAGTCGCGGACCGGCTTACGGCCGGCGTGGACCGGCTGGGCGGGCAGCGGGCCAAGCACCTCCTTACCGTCGCCGGAAACACGGTTCGGGGCGTAGTCTATGGCATCCTGGGAACGGCCCTGGCGCAGGCGATTACGGCGGGGATCGGATTTGTTATCGCGGGAGTTCCCCGGCCTGCGTTATTGACGCTGCTGACTTTTTTCCTTTCGGTGGTTCCCGTAGGACCGCCCCTGGTCTGGATACCCGCTTCGATCTGGCTCTTTACGCAGGGAGAGACGGGCTGGGGAATCTTCATGCTCCTCTGGGGAATCGGCGTGAGCAGCATTGACAACTTTGTGAAGCCCTGGCTGATCAGTCAGGGAAGCCAGCTTCCGTTCCTCTTGATTTTCTTCGGCGTTCTGGGCGGTGCGGTTGCGTTCGGATTCATCGGCGTTTTTCTGGGACCGACGCTTCTGACCCTGGGCTACAGCCTTGTGACCGCCTGGACCACTGTCCCCCAACATGCCGATTCCTCCCCCGCCTGATCTTTTCTGCGCAATTGGGGATTCTCCTCTTTATGCCGGCGGATGGAATATCGGTTCCAATTTCCCTTTTGACTTTTTTACGGCCGGCCGACGAGGTAGATCCGGTTTTTTCCGGAGCGTTTGGCTTCCAGGAGGGCATCATCGGCTTTCTGCATGAGGTCTTCGACGGTCTGGCCGTCGTGGGGGAAGCTGGCCAGTCCGCCGCTGACGGTGAGCACGCCGCGGGCTTCCGGTCCCAGGGAGGGAAAATGCGCCGTTCGCATTTTACGCCGGAAGCGGTTGCTGAGGAACAGTGCCGCTTCCGCAGGGTTTCGAAGGGGAGGAATATCTGACTGCAGATCCGCCTGTTCGGGCAGATCCAACTGGAGGGAATCCTGTTGAATCTCATCGCCGGTGCGGGGGAACGCCTCCCGTCTTTTGCCGCAGTCCCAGAACAGCACGCCGAGTTCATCGCCGCCGACGCGGGCGACCACATCATGCTCGCGGCAGCACAGCTTCAGCAGCCGGGTCGCCTCGCGCAGGATTTCATCGCCGGCGGCATGACCGTAGGTGTCGTTGTAATGCTTGAAATCGTCGATGTCGCACAAGAGCAGCGTGAATGTGCATTTCTCCCGGGGGCTTTGCCGGATAATCTGTCTCACAAAATATTCCAGGTAGCGGCGGTTATAGACTCCCGTCAGCTCATCGACCACCGCCAGCCGGCGGAGGCCCTCATCGCGTTTGGCCAGATTCAGCAGTACCGCCAGGAAATCCGCGGCCTGCCTGGCCCGTCGCGACAGCGCCGGATCCGTATGGAGATTCTGTCCGCGCACAATGAAAAACCCCTTCGTTTCCTGCAAAACCCGCAGGGGGAAAATCATTCCCTCCGCCTCATCCGGTTTGATCGAGTCGGCATCCTGATTCTCCGCGGATTCCAGCCACAGAATTTCCACTTCCGCCGCTCCCAGAAGAGGGGGAAGCATTTGTTTTGCTAATTCAATGAGCGCCGCCACTCCCTGCGGAATCTGTTCCGCCGCCTGCTGGTAAAACCGGAGAAGGTCCCCGTTCGGTTCCGACGCCATCCATTTCTCCTCCGCTTCGATATCCGGTTCTGCCGGCATCGCAGAGGATGCCGTTTTTATTTCCGGAGCGATCATTCGCCGCAGTTCCTCCGAAGGAATCGGCTGGATCATATAGTCATCCGCGCCGCAGGTTATTCCTTCGCGGCAGTACCCTTCCGAAAACGCCTGGCCATACAGCAGCAGCCGCACCTTTCCGTTCACGCGGCGCAAACCCCGGACGGCATCGGCCGTTCGGAGGCGGAGTGTTTCCGCGTTGACCAGCACCGTGGAAAACGGTTTTTCCGCCAGGAGTCGGATGCCCTCGAACACGGTATCCTCCCGGACCAGCGAGCAGTCGGGCAGACTCCGCAGAATCCGCCTGGCCATCGCATCGTCGCCGCCCAGCAGCAGAATCCGCCCGGCCGATCCCCGCAGCAGCGATTGGTGTTCTTCTTTGGTGATTTTCATTTGATAGGTCCGCTCAAGGCCTGCCATTCTTCCTCGGTTAGTATTGGATGCCGGATAACCGGAGGAGATTTTTTATCCACTTCCCCTCTCTCCCGTTCCCAATGAATTTTTCCCGATTCGGCGGACAAATCGGGCGGTGTTTGTTCCGACTTTTCGGGCTGTTTCGGTTCGTTTTTCAAGTTTTGGAGAATATTCCGAACGGACGGAATATCACTTATCCGAGATGCTCCGGATTCTTTTGCGAGAATCAGTTTCGGATTGTCCGGCCAGGCGGAAACCGCCACGGTTGTTACCCCCCGGCGTCCGGCGAGGCAGGAAAATATGGCAAGCTCTTCCCTGCCGAGGGTATCCACATTAATACAAATGTGTTTTGTCAGACCGGATCGATCCAACACTTCCTCCGCCCAAAGCTCATACACGCTGGTAAAACAGCGGCTTTTTCCTGATGTATCTGGGACAACCTC
>CAZOTP010000010.1:0-700 GCA_964582655.1 uncultured Pirellulales bacterium
GGGGCGTTGAATAATGAGGTATATGTTGTCTGGTCGCAGAAGCCCGCGGCGGTGTGGCAGTAAGGGTTTCCTATCGGGAACGGGCGGGTTGGGGGAATGGTGCTAGGGGATCCGCTTCGGGACAGAGTGTCGCTGAATCATGACCGGCTCTGGCGGCGATTCTGGCGGTATCAGAAACGGAATTTCGCGAAGGATATGCCCCGGCTGAAGGAGCTTTGCCTGGCGGAGAAGTGGGAGGAGGCGCATGAATTGATGAAAGGGAAGATTCCGGTGCAGGGCAAGACGATTTACGTGAATCCGTTTGTGCCTCTGGGGGATATCGGGATATATCCGTATCATTTCGGCCGCCAGGAGATTACGGAATACCGGCGGGAACTGGATCTGGACAGCGCGTGCGTGCGTGTTTCGTACCGGGCGGGCGAGATCGGCTACAAGCGGGAATATTTTGTATCGCATCCGGCGGGCGTGCTGGCGATTCATCTGCAAAGCGATCAACCGGCGCGAAACAGCGGGGAGGTATCACTGTACCGGATGCTCGACAGCGAATGCGAGGTTACTGGCAGCGCCGGTCTGGATGAACTGGTTCTGGAAGGTCGGTTCGAGGAGGGGGCGCGCTTTGCGAGCGTGATTCGCGTGATGCAGCGAGGGGGCCGATTGACGGGGGGTGTGATGGTGTATGGCCCTGCGGCTGGCGCGGGAG